>JBCDCF010000825.1:0-1891 GCA_039182345.1 Pseudomonadota bacterium | reverse complement strand
CGCGTAGGCGGCCGATTGCGCGTGAGCGCGTTTTTTGAGTGGACGAGCACGTTTTCATCCGCTCAGTTTGCTTCAAACCGAGCGGATCGTGCTTTAGCCGTCGCTTGAGATGACGGTGCTGGACTGCGGTTCAAGGCATGGCATGCCGCTCGGTGCAGAAGCTGAGCTGCACGCGGGCAGCGACTGGCTGCGGCTCAGTGCATCGTCAAGCCGTGACAGGAGCGCGTCTGTCTCAACGGGAAGGGCAAACCGCTCATCAAGCGCAAAGCGGCCCACAGCATCCTGCACCGCTGAGGGAGAGGCGTCCGCCCCCTGGCCGAGATAATAAAGATCCCTCAAGGCTGCGACGACGCGGGTGTCTGTGGCATAGCCTGGCGCTTCGCTCTGCACGCGCTCACCCACCACGCGGGTGGTGAGGGTGGGGGCGACAGCGGCAATGGTGGTGACCTGATCGCCTTCGTCCACGGTGGTGTCGGCCGCAGCCGTGTCGGGGGCTGCCGGCGGGGTCTGCGTGTCTGACCCCGATTGCGCCTCAGCGACAGGGGCAACGGTGGTCTCAAGACCTGCGGTGGCCGGTGGGTCGGTGCCTTCGGGCGCAGCGTTCGGGTCCCGCTCGAGGGCCGCGCGGGCTGCCGCCACCACCCGCGAGGTGGCAGGGTCGGGCGTCTCCGCCGTTCCACCGGCTGTGGCGCTCGGCGTATCGGCGGCCTCATTGGGGTCGGGGGTCACGTCCTCAAAGCCTGTGCTTGTGATGACGGACGGGGCCACGGCGTCGTCCCCGCTGGTGGAAACCTGTGGCGAATCGGTTGCCGTGCCGAAGGCGGTGCGCGTCTGCCGCGGGGCAGGGCGGGGCACCGGGGCAATCTCGCCGCTGCGCACGATGGGGGCAACGCTCTGCGGCCCCTCGTCAAGCCGGCGTTCGCCGTCATAGGCAGGGTCGTCGAACCGCTCCACGAAATCAGGATTGCCGATGGGCTCCTCAAAGGGCCTTTCGGCGCGAGGGTCGTCCTGGCCAAGGTCGAAGGGGGCGCCTTGGGCAAGGACGATCTCGGGCTCAGTCATCACCCAGGCGCGTCCGTCCGTGCGGCGGCAGCGAAAGCCGTCCACAGCGGCCGGGCCACGCCCACCGCCCAAAACATCAATGCGATAGCCGCGGCACGGCTGCTCGCCACCGCGCATCACGGGGCGGTAGGTGCGCACGGCCAGCAGCGTTCCGTTCGGCAGACGCACACGCGTCACCTCATCGGTGCCGGCGGTGTCCAACACGGCGCCAAGCCGCACTTCCATCTGGCGCCGCTCTTCCTGCGACAGCGGCAGTGCCGTTTGGTAGGACTGCGCCATCACGGGCGCGGCGAGGGCGAGGCAGGACAAGCCTGCCATGACGCGAACCAACACGACGGTTCCTCCTCATACTGTGCGCCATACAAAGCGCACCCCATACTAGTGCGCGCGGCGGCCCGTGCCAAACGGGGCGGTGTGCGGTGCCATCACCGATCCGCCCCGACACTCACGCTGCAGGTTTGCGGGCAAGCGGTGAAGGATCACGCGGCAGATACGTGCCGCCGCCTTTGGCCGCCACAAGGCTGCGCGCGCGCACCCCCACCTTGCCCCGCACCATCACCGTTTCCGGCCAGCCCGTGACGGTCAGCCCCTCATAAGGGGTATAGTCTGAACCGTCGTGCAACAGGGTGTGGCTGATGGTCCAGGTCCGGTCAGGGTCCCAGATGGCAATGTCGGCATCAGCGCCCACCGCAATGGTGCCTTTGCGCGGATAAAGCCCGTAGGTCTTGGCGTGGTTGGTGGCGGTCAGCGCCACGAACCGCGGCAGATCGATCCGCCCCTTCTTCACCCCTTCTGAGAAGAGGATCGGCAGGCGCGTTTCCACCCCCGG
>JBCDCF010000824.1:0-1895 GCA_039182345.1 Pseudomonadota bacterium | reverse complement strand
GAGCAGACGGGCTCCTACGACATGTTGTGGTGGATTGGCGTGGTGTTGGGCCTGTTTGCAGCGGTGGTGCACCTTCCCATCCGCGATGCGCCCTTGCAACGCCCTGCCACCGCCTGAGACGGTCGCCATTGCGCCGTCTCGCCGCCGGGCTCGCGGTTTGCCTTCTCGGCGTCTGGCCGACGGTGAGCGCTGCTGCGAACACCGGTGAGGCGGCCCCCCTTCCGGCCGGATTGTCAGACGCGGTGGGCCGGCTCAACCATGCCGGCTACCGTCGCCAGCGCCACTGCACGGCCTTCCTGGTTGCCCCTGATACCCTTTTGACCGCCGACCACTGCATTGACGGCATTCTCCCGGCCGACATGCATTTCCTGCGCGGCTACGACAGGATGACCTGGGCCGAGCATCGCCAGCCTGTGGCAGGACACCCCTTCGGCAGCGGCCGCGACGGGGCAGCCTTGTGCCTTGATGCTGCCACCACCGCAACGCCGCTCACCCTTGCCGTTGACCCGCCGATGGTGGGCGAGATCCTCACCGTCCCCGGCTATGGCCGGCCGCGCGTCCATGCCCTTGCGGCCAAGGCCTGCACCGTCGTGCGATCCTTGGGGCCGGAACGGGTGGTGATGGATTGCGGCTTGGCGCCAGGCTTTTCAGGGAGCCCAGCCTTAAGGCAGACCGGTGAGGGGACCGAGGTGGTGGGCATCGTGTCGCGCAGCGGCGGCGGCTTCACCGTTCTGGAGGTGGTGTCGCCTCAGGACGTAGCGCAGCGATGCGGCCCCTCCGGCGAGGGCCGATGAGGGAACCTGCAGAACCGGGTACGGCGATCAGAGGGCGACGAGAACCCAGGCGACAATGTCTCCTGCCAGCGCCTGGGCGGCCTGGTTGATGCCGATGGCAGCATCCTCGGCGCTGTCGCTTGGAAGGGGAACGGTGGTGGTGAACACCTGTTCTTTGATGACGCGGCCGTTGGCATCGTTCAACAGTTTGACGGCCACCTCCACCCGCGCACGGTCACCTGCAAAGGTCTCGGCCTGAAAGGCGCGGATCTCCGTCACCACCTGGTAGTTGATGAGAAGGCTTTGGCCAGGAAGGCCGACGGCCCGCACCCGCCCGGTGTTCTGGAAGGTGTCCAGCAGCACCCTTTGCAACACTTTGGGCGCCGTGTCCTGGTAGGCGACGGAGGGGTAGTAGGAGAGGGTCAGTTCCGTCGGCTTGACGGCAATCTGCTCCGTCGAAAACGCCTTGAGCGCCCGCGGCTCGGGGACGAGGATTTGCGCAGAGGTTGAGCCTGCCACAGGAGGCGGCGCGGTGGATGCTGTGATGGTGTAGATCGCCTCGATCTTTTCACCGCCGCCGGCGCAGCCCACCACAAGCAACGGTACGATGAGGGCGAGAAGGAACTTGCGCATCGTCATCGCCGCTGTGGTTGATAGCGTGGCCCATTGGGGCCGCCGAAGATCACACGGCTAGGATCGCGATCAAAACTCGACACGGCACTCTCGATGGACGCTAATGTACTGCGTCCTTGGTTGAGGAGTGCACGCAAATCGTCAAGTCCACCGCGCGAGAACTTGGCAAGTCCGCCGGCGATTTGGTCCGCCCGTGACGCAAATGCTGCAGCCACCGACCGGACCGCCCCGGCAGCGTTGCTCACATTGGCCACAAGCGACTGGACCGGACCGTCGAGCAGCGTGTCGATCCTGTCCACGAGCGACTGGACCGGACCGTCGAGCAGCGTGTCGATCCTGTCCACGACACCGCCCACCCTTTGGGAAGCCCCCTCAAGGTTGCGCACGATCCTCTTGGCGCCTTCGATGACCTCTTTCACCGCGCCGTCTTCCTGCCCAAGGCCCGACAGACCGTCGGCAAGGTTGCGCGCGGCATCCACCGCATTGTCG
>JBCDCF010000823.1:0-1897 GCA_039182345.1 Pseudomonadota bacterium | reverse complement strand
GGAGCGCGTCGGCGAGCAGCCCAAGGTCGGAGGCAACGTGGCACACTTTGACGGGGTACACCTTGCGCCCGTCGGCAATGACGCTGGCAAGGGTCCCTGCCGGCAAGTGGCTGTCCACCGCCACCCAGTCCGGCAGAGGATCGCCTGCGCCAAGGGCCGCTGTCCCCTCCAGCGGCGCTTCCACGCCTGCAAGCGTGCGCAAAAGGGTGGACTTGCCGGACCCGCTGGGACCGGTGATGGCCACAAGACCGGTTTCAGGCAGCGCAAAATCGGCGACGGGGCCAACCCGTTTCAACACGAGGCTGACGCCGCCGGCCGGTGCGCCGCGGGCAGGGGCGGGCGCAGCCGCCGCCTCAGGCGTCTCGAAGACGAAGGCAAGGGCCTCGGCCGCCGCAATCCCCTCGGATTTGGCATGGTACTGATGGGCGTAGCGGCGGAAGGGGGCAAAGTACTCGGGCGCTGCGAGGAGGATCAAAAGGCTCTGCCACAGTTCAAGCCCGCTGAAGCCGGGCAGCGTCAGAAGCCCAAGGTGCCCAAGGCCAAGGAACACGGCCAGGATGGCGATGGACAGGGACGTGAAGAAATCAAGGACGCCTGAGTTCAAGAACGCCACCGCCAACACACCCATGGTGCGGCGCGCCGTCTCTACCATCCGGTGGTGAAGCTTTGAGCGCTCCTCGGCGACGGCGTGGTTGGCGATGATGGTGGGAAGGGTGCGGGTGCGGTCGGCAAACTGCGCGGCAAGCCTGCCAAGGGCGGCTTCTTGCGCCCGCGCCCGCGCGGTGATGGCCGAGCCGATGAAAATGAAGAACATGATCATCACCGGCGTTGCCAGTAGGAGCGCCACGGCCGCCTGCCAGGAGACCGCGAGCACGACGCCGACGGCAAGGAGCGGGCCGATGGCCATCATGGTGCGCATGACGGCGTGGCCGATGACGAGCCGCGCCAGGCCGCCAGGGTGACGCTGTGCGGCGCTGACGAGGGCGCCGCGCGGCCGCTCGGCCGTCTCAAGGGCAGGGCGGTGGGCAAGGCAGTGGGACAGGCTGTCCACAATGAAGCCTGCCACGTCCCTTTCGGCCCGTGCCGTCACATTGTCGGCCAAAAATGCAAGGGCTGTGGCAAGGCCAAGGCAGGCGAGCGCTGCGGCGAGGGCGACACCATCCAGCCGCCCGCCTTCGATCATCACACCCGCAAACACGGCCAGTGCGACAACAAAGCCCAGCCGTGTCACTGTGGCGAGGGTGTGAAGGAGCGTCAGACGACGGGCCATCGGCCGTCCGAATCGCGCAGCGGCTGCCCGCGCGGGGCCCCCTGCACGCACCCGCTTGCCGCCCGTTTTGCCTTTTGACTTCAACACCCACTCCGTTGCCGACGCCTGCCGGACACACCCTTAGAGCCGTCCCAGCCAGACCCTAACGTCCAATGTTTACTGAGGCTTGATCCAAATCAAGGTCGCCGTGCGCGGCGATTTGCAACGTCGACACTCCAAGCCAACCGGAGTCCCTTCATGGTCGATCCACTCGTGGTGGACATGTCCCGTCTGCAGTTTGCGCTGACGGCAATGTACCACTTCTTGTTTGTTCCGCTGACGCTCGGCCTGTCCATCCTCATTGCCATGATGGAGACGGTCTATGTGATGACGCGCCGCAAGATCTGGCGCGACATGACAAAGTTCTGGGGCGTCCTGTTCGGCATCAACTTCGTGCTGGGCGTGGCGACAGGGATCACCATGGAGTTCCAGTTCGGCATGAACTGGGCCTATTACTCCCACTATGTGGGCGATGTGTTCGGCGCCCCGCTCGCCATTGAAGGCTTGATGGCCTTCTTCCTGGAAGCCACCTTCGTGGGGCTGTTCTTCTTCGGGTGGGACAAGTTGAGGCCGCTTTCCCACCTGATG
>JBCDCF010000822.1:0-1897 GCA_039182345.1 Pseudomonadota bacterium | reverse complement strand
GTGCGCTGCCCCCTCACTTTTGCAGTGCGGCACGGGTTTCTCGTGTCGCTGCCCTCCTTGGGCGTTTCCTCCCTAGACTTAAGGCCGCTGTTTTCAGCGGCCTTTTTTTTATTCCGCGGCCATGGGCCAGGCGTCTGCGTGGAGGGCACCGGCGAAGGATTGGATGAGCGCGCCGAACACGGCCATGAGCTCATCTTGCAGCGCAGCAAAATTGTCGTTCCTGCAGTAGCCGCCTTCGTCCATATAAAGGGCACGGTTGATTTCGATCTGTATGGCGTGGATGCGCGGGGGCGTGCCATAGCGCTCGGTGATGAAACCGCCGGCATAGGGACGGTTGAGGCCGACGGCGAAACCGCGCCGCCGCAACAGCCGCGCAAGGGCTTCGGTAAGGTGGGGCACGCACGAGGTGCCGTAGCGGTCGCCAAGGACAATGTCGGCCCGGCCAGGGCCGCCTTCGGTCGCCGCCTTCACAGCGCCCGAAGGCATGGAGTGGCAGTCCACCAAGACGGCGGCGCCGAAGCGTTCCGCAGTCTCTTCCAACAGCGCGCCGAGGTGTTGGTGATAAGGGTGGTAGTAGCGCTCCAGCCGGTTTGTGGCCTCCAATGCGGGAAGGGGGCTTGAATAGATCTCCTGCCTGTCCCCCACCACGCGGGCGATGACGCCGAGGCCGCCCACCACCCGCGGGCTTTCCGCGTTGGCAGGCTCCAGCAAAGGCCCTGCAAACATTGAGGGGTCAAGCTCGTTCGCATCGCGGTTGAGGTCCACGAACACACGCGGGAAGTTGGCCCGCATCAAAGGGGCGCCGAGGGTGGTGACGGGGGCGAAGATGTCATCCACGAACGTGTCTTCAGAGCTTCTGATGGCGCGCCTGTCGAGGCGGGTTTGTGCCAGAAGGGCGCGCGGGTAGTGGGTGCCCGAATGCGGCGCGTTGAAGACGAAGGGCACCCGAGGTTCAGGAGGCTCGCTCACCTGAAACGGCGGGACGGTGTCGTACGCGTCGACTATTCTCATCACCTGGCGGCCACTCCAACGCCCCTTTGTTTGCCGTTCTACCATCATGCACACGCTTGGCCCGATGGCCAAAGCGACGCGGCCACAACCCGGTCAAGGCCGATGAGATAGGGCAGGGCCTTTCAAAGGTCCCGCGCATTGTGCGCGAATCAGTAAGCGCTCCGAAAGCCAAGTCCTACACCGCCGTTTTACAGCGGCCTGCCATCGTGTCCCCAAGCTGCCCTGACGCAGCCCTGATGATTGTTGGCAAGAGGCGCGGACCCACCGCGAGACAGTGTGCGTATTCTTCTGGCCGAAGACGACATGGACATGATGCGCTTTTTGCAGCGCGCCCTCGGCCGCGCCGGATACGACGTGGTGGCCGTGCCCGATGGCCAATCCGCCTACGAGCGGCTGCGGGAGGAGCCGTTCTCGCTCCTTCTGACCGACATCGTGATGCCGGAGATGAACGGTGTGGAGCTTGCCAAGCGCGCCACACGGCTCGACCCCGATCTGAAGGTGATGTTCATCACAGGGTTTGCCGCCGTCGCGCTCGACGAAGAAAACGGTGCGCCGCGCGGGGCCAAGGTGCTGTCCAAACCGTTCCACCTGCGCGAGTTGGTGCGCGAAGTGGGCCGGATGCTGGAGTACGCCTGACGCCAGAACCCGGGAAGGGATGAGCCGGCATGGGAGCTGCACCCGTTTGCGGCGGCTGACAGCGTTTAGTCTTGGCTGAGGGCATCCCTTATGAACGCCAGCGCCTTGCGGAACACTTGATGCCAGTCGTGCCCGGGAGGCTGTTTGAGGGGCCCCCTTGACGGGTGTATGTTGCCCCCCAGCCGGCGGCCCGTCCACACACCGTCCCTGTCCGGTCTGCAGTGTATCTCTGTACCACGCGGCCCTGCTG
>JBCDCF010000821.1:0-1905 GCA_039182345.1 Pseudomonadota bacterium | reverse complement strand
ATAGTATTGGAACATCTCGGCGACTTTGGTCACCTCCACCCGCGCATCGCGGATGGGCTTGCCGGCGGACAGGCACTCAAGCTCGGCAAGGGCATCCACCCGGGCGCTGACTGCCTGCCCGACGGCCCACAGGATCCGCCCGCGCTCAACTGCCGACAGCGCTTGCCAGGCGGCAAAGCCTTTGGTGGCGGCCTCACACGCCTCGTTGGCCGCCTCGCGCCCTCCGTCCTTGAACGACAGGAGCGTTCCGGCCGAGGCAGGATCGATGAGGTGGAGCGTGTCGCCACTCCCGCTGTGCCATGCACCGCCCACAAGGCTCGGCACCTCACGCGGCACGCCAAGCTCTTCAAGGAGCGCCTTCACCCGCTCGACATGGGGGGAGGGGTGGGGGGCAAGATCCATGACGGGCCTTTCAGGAAGAGGTGGCGGGGTCGTGCCGGCCGGGATGGCGCACCAGCGAGACGATGCGGTTGAAGTCCTCGTCGTCGGCGAGGCTGTGGGCGCTCTTGGCCCAAAGGTCGCCCACAAGGGCACTGACGGGCAGCGCTTCGCCCAGTGAGCTGGCGAGCTTTGCAGCAAGGCGCACGTCCTTGCGCATCAGGCCCATGGTGAACCCCGAATCGTACGCGTCCGTCTCCACCCAGCGCGGGAAGTTCACCTCCGTCACGGCGCTGCGGCCAGAGGCGGCATTCACCACCGAAAGGACAGCCTCCGCCGACACGCCGGCAGCTTCAGACAGGCGCACAGCCTCAGCCGCCGTCAACAGGTGGGCGGCGACAAGGAGATTGTTGGCAAGCTTTGCCACATTGCCCGCGCCGGGGGGGCCCACATGAAAGACCCTGCCGGGCGCAGCTATGGCCTCAAGCACGGTCGCTGCCGCCTGCCTGTGGACGTCCTCACCCCCAAGCATCACCGTCAATGCGCCTGTTTCGGCCCCTGACGGTCCGCCTGAAACGGGAGCGTCCAGAAAGCCAAGGCCCTTCTCGGCGCAAAGGGCGGCAAGGCGGCGGGAGACGTCCGCCTCCGACGTTGAGGTGTCCACCAAGACTGCGCCATCGGACGCGGTCTGCAAGAACCCGCCATCCCCCTCAACGACCCCTTCCACATGGGCGGCCGTCGGAAGGGAGGCGAGCACGACCCTTGCCCCCATGGCCTCTGAGAGCGCGCCGGTGGTTAAAATGCCTGATCCTTCGGCCGCCTTGGTCCGCGCCTCTTGGGGGTCGACACCGATGACGGTTTGACCGGCCGCCTTCAGCGAGCGGGCCATCCCAAGGCCCATGGCCCCGAGGCCGATGACGGCAACATCATGTCCCATGTCAGTTCAGCCGCCCGCGCGCATCCACGGGAATGGGGCCGACAATCTCCTGCCCTTTCACCGCAATCAGCCTGTCCACCATGTTCACCGCAACACACACATGGTTGGGGACGATGGTGACCACCTCGCCCACCTCGGGGCGGCGTTCGCTGCGCGACAGGTCCATCATGCCGTGCTCCTCGGACAGGCTTGCGATCTCGCCATCGGGGTACTCGCGGATCAATCCGTGGCCGGGCAGGCCGGCAGTGTCGCTGGTCAAGGTCTTCGACCCGGCGTCGAGAATGCCGCGATCCTCTTCGGCACGGCTCACAACGGTGGCGACCACATGGAGCGCAAGCTCCTCCAGTGTTGCGGCGCCTTGGGACAGCATCATCTTGTCATTGAAAATGAAGGTGCCTGAGCGGTGCTCCGTCGCCCCTTGCAGCTGCCCCAGATTGGCAAGATTCGGCGTTCCACCCGTGGAGACGATGCGCGGCGAAAGCCCAGCGTCCGCAAGGCCGTCGCGTGTTTCGGCAAAGAAGGCGAGGGTCTGCGGCCACCCATCTTCCGGCGGATAAAGGAGAAGACCCTCGAAGATGAGGCCAGGGGTT
>JBCDCF010000820.1:0-1905 GCA_039182345.1 Pseudomonadota bacterium | reverse complement strand
TGGTCATCCCCCCGCCTGCGCCCACCACACGCCACTCGTTGAAGATGGAGGCGACCGCCGCTGCCACCAGCCAGGTGGCCACCGCAAAGTAGGCTCCTTGCAGCTTCAAAAGCGGCAGCGCGCCGAGGAAGAGGAGGAGAAGGATGATGACGCGGCGAATGTAAGCGCCGCCGAAAATGTCCGCCTCGGGCGCATAGAGGATGACGATCTCATAGGCGATCCAGAGCGCCACACCGACGACAACGCCAATCCAGGTGTTGCGCTTGGCGTGACGGTCGGAGATGGGGACAGCCAGGAGCCAGGCGAACAGCCCCGCCACAACACCGCCGAAAATCATCCCCCACCATACGGGCGTGTTGAAATAGTAGGAGAAGATGGCGACCGTGAAGCCTGCCAGCCCCACATAGACTTGCGTGCCGAACGACAACAGCCCGCAGAACCCTGCCAGAAGGTTCCAGGCGTGGCCGAGGACGGCAAAGATGAACACCGTCATCAACAGGACGGTGTAGTACTGGCCCCCTTCCCCTGCGATCCACGGAAAGGCGATGAGGATGATGAGGAGCGCGCCTGTCAGCCAGCGGGCCGGCATCGGCTGCAACACGCTATCGATCCAGCGGGCCACCATCATCGTGAGAACAGGCCTTCGCGGAAGAAGGCGAGCACGGCAAGGACCAGCATGTAGCCGCCCACAAGCTGCGCTGAGGGCCCGAAGTAAGTGCCGGCGAGCACCTGTGTGATGCCAAGAAGGATGCCGCCCACAATGGTGCCCACCAGGGAGTTCATGCCCCCGATGATGACAACGCCAAAGGCGATCAGAATGAACTGGGGTCCGTCGAAGGGCTGAAAGGTGCGCGTCATGCCGATCATGAAGCCGGCAAGGCCTGAGATGGCGAGGGACACGCCGAGGGCGACGGCAAAGATGTGGTCGGTGCGGATCCCCATCAAAGCGGCATATTCGGGGTTGTCGGCGGCAGCGCGGATGGCCCGCCCCGTCACCGTGCGCCGCAGGAAGAGTGTGAGGAGGATGAGGACCCCCACCGCCACCAGGAAGAAGATGAACCTCAGCGTTGAGATGGACAGATCCTGGCTCAGCCTGATGGCGGAGAAGGCAAGCGAATTGCGGATGGACATGGCGTCCGAGGCAAAGATCGCCAACAGCAGGTGAGAGATGAAAATGCCGAGCCCGAAGGTGACGAGGATCGGCGCCATCAGCCCGAAATTGGCCGACATGCCCCGCCGCTCCATGGCCTGGACCGATACGCGGTTCAACAGGAAGCGTTGGAGGGCATAGCCGATGATGAACATCACAGGCACCACATCCAAGATGACGGCGGACAGGTACGCGCCAACGATCAGGAACTCGCCATGGGCCAGATTGACAAGGCGCATGACGCCGAAGGAGAGCGCCAGGCCAAGGGCGACCATCGCGTAGTAGCCACCGATGAAGGTGCCTGTCAGGAGCGCGTTCGCAATGTCGATCAGCGTCCAGTAGACCACCTCGTCGAAGGGGAGCGGGTCCATCACAGCGCCTCTTCGGTGCCGAAATAGGCGGCGACGATGGCCTCTTCGCTGAGGGCGCCCGGCGCACCGTCGAGCACCACCTCCCCCTCGCGCATGACAAGGACGTGGTTGGCAACGGCAAGGGCGCGCTTCATGTCCTGCTCGATGACCACGCAGGTGACGCCCATGGTGTTGATCTCGCGCACCTTCACGTAGATGTCGTCGACGATGATGGGCGCGAGGCCGAGGGAGAGTTCGTCGAACAGGATAAGGCTTGGCGAGGACATCAACGCCCGTGCGATCGCCACCATCTGCTGCTCCCCGCCGGACATCTGTGAGACAGGCTGGTCCCGCCGCTCAGCAAGGCGGGGGAAGAAGGCAAACATCTCCTCAAGGCGCTGGCGG
>JBCDCF010000819.1:0-1908 GCA_039182345.1 Pseudomonadota bacterium | reverse complement strand
CGAAGGAGAATTGGCGCGCTTCTGCAAGATCGCGCACAACGTTCTCCTCGGTGTGGTCATCCAGAACCTTGCAGAAATTACCATCCTTGCTCAAAAAGCCGGCGTCCCGCGCACAGCTTTTCTTGAGTTCATCAACAACTCGGTCATGGGGTCCATCTTCACCCGCTACAAGACAAACGCGCTGGTGAATTTGGATTGGACGACCACTTTCACCCCTGCCCTGTTGCGCAAGGACCTTGACCTTGGCCTTGCCGCCGGAACCGATGTCGGGGTGCCGATGCCCGTGACCGCGGCCACGCGGGAGGCACTGCAGGCCCACTTCGGCGCCGCCCAGCTCCAGGACGACCCGGAGGCCTATCTCCAAATGGACTTTGCGGCCCTCCTTGAAACCGTTGCCATCGGGGCCGGCGTGACCCTTGAAAGTGAAAACAACCCTGTGCCCACGGGCCTTGAAGTGATGGCGGAGGCGGCAGAGTAAACCGCGCCGAAACACGCCCGGCACAGCGTAAAATAACATCAGCCGCCGGGTCGAACCATTGTCTAGGGAGACAAAACGATGACCTTTAAGACATGCCTAGCCTCGGTCGCGGCGGTGGCACTCCTTGCCGCACAGCCCGCCGCCGCTGAGAACATCAAGATCGGTGCGTCCCTGCCGCTCACGGGCAACTTCTCCATTGCCGGTCAAAAGCATCAGCAAGGCTATGAGCTGTGTGTGAATCTGACCAACGAGAAGGGCGGTGTGCTCGACCGCAGTATCGACCTCATCATGTCCGACAATCGTTCGGACCCGGCCACCGCCATCAACCAATACGAGCGTTTCATCAATGTGGATGATGTGGACGCTGTGTTCGGCACGTTCTCCTCGCGCCTGACCTTCCCTGTGGCGAACATCCTGGCCAAGAACAACTTCGTTCACCCGATCCCGGCGGGTGGCGCGCTCAGGATCTACTCCCAAGGGCACAAGAATCTCTTCTACTTCCAGCCCAATGCTGCGGAGTATGTGGGTGCAACGCTGCAGGGCGTGATCCGCGATCTGGTTGACGAGGGCGATGCCCCTAAGACCGCCGCGGTCATCTCCGCGGACGACTTCTTCGCCAACGCCATCGAAGCCGGCCTCCTGGGCGGCACGGTGAAAAACCCTGCCGACGGCTCCACGGTGGCCGACCTTGCCCCTGGATATTTGAGCGATGCCGGCATTGAGGTGGTTTTCACTGAGAAGTGGCCTGAGGAAGGTTTCAACGACTGGCTGAACCTTGCCAACTCCGTCAAGCAGTCTGGCGCGGAGTTGATTGTCGGCTTGACCGCCTCGGCAGAAGAGGCTGTGCAGCTCACCCGCGCGTTCAAGACCGTGCGCGCCGACCCCAAGATGCTTTACCTCAGCCAAGGCACGCAGGCCGAATATGCCGAAGGCACGGGCGAGGCTGGCAACAATACGCTGGTCCACACCTCCTGGCACCCCGCGGCCCCCTTCCAGTCCACCCTCGGCGGTGAGCCTTTCACCAACCAGGACTTTGTGGACGCGTTTGCTGCCGCCTACGGCACCCCGCCCGATGAAGACAGCGCCATTCCGTTCGCGTTGTGCCAAGCCATCATCCAGGGGATGGAAGGCGCCGGCACCACGGACAATCAGGCAGTGGGCGAGTGGCTGTCCGCACGCACCAACGATGACCCCGTCCACACCATCTTGGGCCGGTTTGCCTGGGACGAGCTCGGCCTTCCGGTGGACAAGCCCTTCCTCATGACCCAGTGGAAGGATGGTGAACTGACCTTTGTCTACCCCACCGATGCCTTCGAGGGCGTTGCGGACATGAACTATCCCAAAGGCGGCTTTTAAAGCCCCCTCACGTTCCACCGGCCGGGCCCGGCGGGCCCGGCTCCAGCGGGTCACAACGAGGGCGGCAGGATGCT
>JBCDCF010000818.1:0-1914 GCA_039182345.1 Pseudomonadota bacterium | reverse complement strand
GCCCGCCGGTGCCTGGGACGGGAGCGACTAGGAGCGCACGGCAGCGGTCAAGGCTTGCCGGCACGCGGCGGTGGAGCGCGCCTGACACAAGACCTGGGAGCGGGGGCGCCCGCGTCCCACACATAAGGGGCGGCAAGAACGCCCCGAAGTCCAACGGCCCGCAGCGCTGCCGCAGCGCCCTCAGTGTCGAACAAAGTGCCCGGATCGACAACGCAGGTGATGCCGGCTTTGAGGAGATGAAGCGCGGCCAGCGCGACGCCCACATGCTCTTCGGCTGGTGTGATGGCCGCCTTCCACGCCGCATAGGTGAGGTCTGGGCGCTGGGCATCGGCGAACTTGCGGTGGAGCCCCCGGGAAATGTACTGGCCGATGTGAAAGTGCGGCTCGATGAGACCGGCATGGACGAGCGCGCCCTTGGCCTCCAACGTGCGCAAACCGCGCCAGCGGGCCATCACCGCATCGCCGGCGCCGATGTCGACAATCCGCGCCCCATCGATCGCAATGGCACCGCCGCCCAGCCACCCGGCGGGGGTTTGGGGCATCACGAGCGTCGCGTCTCGGATCAGAAGGTCACACGGGGCGGTCAAACGGCCACCCTGTAGGCGTCCATCTTGGCCGGATCGAGCTTCACGCCGAGACCGGGGGCATCGTTCGGCCGGGCTGTCCCAGCTTCAATGCGTCCGGCGCCGGTGGTGATGTCGTCGGCCAAATAGTTTGTCCCGCAGGTGTCGCACGGGTAGCCGATGGCGGGGGCGGCAAGGCCCAGATGGATCTGCGCAGCCGTGCCGATGCCGCACTCGGGCATGGACCCGATGGCACACGGCAGGTGCGCGGCCTTGGCCATTTGAAAGATGGCCATCGCCTCAGTCGGCCCGCCCGCCTCCGTCACGTAGACGGAGACCGCCTCCACAGCCTCCGCGTGAATGGCGTTCAGAAGTTCGGTGGAAGTCCAAACGCCTTCGTCGAGCATGATTTTGGGGCGCACAGCCTTCACAAGCGCTGCATGGCCAGCAAGATCGCCCGGTGCGAGGGGTTGCTCCACCGCTGTCACATCGTAGGGGTCAAGCGCGCGGATGGTGCGCATGGCGTCCTTCGGCGAGGGCCAGCGCATGTTGGCGTCGACCCTCAGCGGCACGGACGGTCCGAGCGCTGCGCGCACCGCCTTCACAAGGGCAACGTCGCTGTGATGGTCACGCCCCACCTTCAGCTTGATGGACCCGTAGCCCTCGTCCACCTTTTCCTTCGCAAGGTCCGCCGCATCGTGTGCAGGACCCCAAGAGATGGAGTAGCTGAGGGGGACGCTCGCCCGCGCCCGCCCGCCGAGCAGCATGTAGACGGGAACCCCGGCCGCCTGCCCTGTGAGGTCCAAGAGGGCCATCTCGACGCCTGCGAGGGTGAAGCGCGCATCTGGCAAAAGCGCTTCAAGCTCCTTCATGATGGCGCGTGTATCCCGCGGGTCGCGGCCAACCACCCGCCCGGCGAAGACGTGATCGAACTCCGCCTTGAGGAGGGGACCGCGGCGCGGATACATGCTGGCGAACTCGCCAAGACCCACGCGCCCCTCCTCATCGCGAAGGGTGAGGATGACCGTTTCCAGAACAGGGTGGGTGCCAAAGCCGGACTGCCGCACCTGTCCGAAAAACGGCCGGGTGGGGATGTGTACGATCTCGGTTTTCGCCTCAACGACCTTCACGACGCCCCTCCGCGGATGCTTCAAGGTACCGGGTGGGGGCAGCCGTCAAAGCAGCCATCCATCTGCCAACGTGTCGCGTTTTTTTGCAGAGTGGCCGTTGCGCGCCTTACGGCCGATGCTGGCCGGCGTCAGACCTCAGCAGATCGCAACGACGCTCAGCTTGGGGCGCTGGAACCCTTCGCCTTTAACAACGCTGGCGTTTTCTCCGTACCGCCGTCGAT
>JBCDCF010000817.1:0-1914 GCA_039182345.1 Pseudomonadota bacterium | reverse complement strand
CTCCAGAAACCTTCTCGTTGATATAGGTGATCAGCGCCCGACACCACAATCAAGGCTCACCCATGCAGAACGTGCGCCCTTCGCCGCGGATCCTTGCCCCCTACGCCACAGATCCCGCGCGCTCCCGCGGCCGGCGGATCGAGGAGCCCGTGTCGGCCACCCGCACGCCATTTCAGCGCGACCGGGACAGGATCGTCCATTCCACGGCCTTTCGCAGGCTGACCCATAAGACGCAGGTCTTCATCACCACCGATGGGGACCACTATCGCACCCGCCTCACGCACAGCCTTGAGGTTGCGCAAATCGCAGGCTCCATCGCCCGCGTCCTGTCCTTGGACGAGGACCTTGCCGAAGCCCTCGCCCTTGCCCACGATTTCGGCCACACGCCGTTCGGCCATGAAGGGGAGAACGTGCTTGCAAGGCTGATGGTGGACCATGGCGGGTTCGACCATAACGCCCAGGCCTACAGGATCGTCACACGCCTTGAGAGCCGCTACGCCCACTTCGATGGCCTCAACCTCACCTATGAAATGCTGGAGGGGCTGATCAAGCACAACGGTCCCGTGGCGCCAGGCAACCGCTCAGCGTTCCTGAACGACCCTGGCCTTGCCGACCTTGACCTCTCCAACCAGGCAGGGCTTGAGGCGCAGATTGCGGCCCTTTCCGACGACATTGCCTATGACGCCCACGACATTGACGACGGCCTGCGCTCAGGCATCTTGAGCTTTGAGACGCTGGGCGAAGTGGACCTTGTGGAGGGCATACTGCGCCAACTCCATGAGGAAGCGCCGGACCTCGACCCGGCCCGCCGCACCCATGAACTGACCCGCAGGCTCCTCACGGTGATGATTGAGGACGTGATTGCCGAGACCATCCGCAGGATCGCGCGGGCAGGTGTTGCCTCGTCGCAGGATGTAAGTGCCGCGGGCGAGCCCATGGTCGCCTTCTCCCCCGCCATGGCTGCGTCCGAGAAAGCGCTGAAAACCGTCCTCCATCGTGAGCTTTATCGCGACCCCAGCGTCCTTGCCGCGCGTGAGAAGGCAGGGAAGGTGGTGGAGGATCTGTTTTGCGTATTTGCCGCCGATCCCGACCTTTTGCCCCCGCAATGGCGCGTTGAGGAGGCGCACACCACAGCCCGCCACCTTCGAAGGGTGTGCGACTATATTGCCGGGATGACGGACCGGTTTGCCCTCGGCGAGCACCGCCGTCTTGTGGGCAACACCCCCGACCTTCATTGATCATCGGGCCCGCGCCGCCCACCCACACACCCGAAATCTGCGCCACAGCGGTTTATGACGGCGCCAACATGCTCTAAGAGGCCCGGGTTTTCCGGACAGTTGGGGCGTTATGCATCTCGTTGACACATTGAAGGCGCGCGTTCGCACGATTGTTGCGGACGAAGGCCTGACGGAGGGGCTGGACAAGATCGCGGTGGAGACGCCGCGCGACCCCTCCCATGGTGACTTTGCCACCAACGCGGCCATGGTCTTGGCCAAACCCGCCAAGCGCAACCCGAAGGCCCTCGGCGAGACCATTGCCGCTGCGCTCCAAAACGATCCTTTGGTGGACGCGGCAAGCGTTGCAGGTCCAGGCTTCGTCAACATCACCGTTGCGCAGTCCGCCTTGGCGGAGGTGGCGCGCGCGGCCCTTGATGGTGCAGCCTTCACCGCCCTTGCCCACACCGATGCGCCCCAGTCCATCAACGTGGAGTACGTGTCGGCGAACCCCACCGGCCCCCTTCACGTGGGCCATGCGCGTGGCGCTGTGGTGGGTGACGCGCTCGCCAGCATCCTTGAGCGGCGTGGCCACACCGTTGTGCGGGAGTACTACATCAACGATGCCGGCGTTCAGGTGGACGTACTGGCCCGCTCGGCGCACCTTAGAGCCCTTCAGGCATTGGGTGAGACGGTGGAG
>JBCDCF010000816.1:0-1918 GCA_039182345.1 Pseudomonadota bacterium | reverse complement strand
GCGTTGCCGCCCACTTCGCTGACATGAGCTATGCCCCCGCCCCTGAATCGGACGCTGAGGCCCGTGCCTGGCTCGCCGGTCATGGCGCCACCTTCGGCCACTTCATCGATGGCGCGTTCACAGAGCCGGCGGCCCTTTTCGACACGTTCGAGCCCGCGACGGGGGCGCCCCTTGCCAAGCTCTCCGGCGGCAGCGTTGAGGCTGTGGACCGTGCCGTTGCCGCGGCAAGGGCTGCAGCGGCCGGCTGGGCAGGGCTGAAGGGCCACCAAAGGGCGCGCCACCTTTACGCGTTGTCGCGGTCCATCCAGCGGCACGCGCGGCTGTTTGCGGTGCTTGAGGCCATCGACAACGGCAAGCCCTTGCGCGAGACGCGGGACCTTGATGTGCCCTTGGCGGCGCGGCACCTCCTCCACCACGCCGGCTGGGCACAGCTCCAGGAGAGTGTGTTCGACGGCTATCGGCCCGTTGGTGTCGTGGGGCAGATCATCCCTTGGAACTTCCCCCTCTTGATGCTGGCGTGGAAGGTCGCGCCGGCCCTGGCGCTCGGCAACACGGTGGTCTTGAAGCCTGCCGAGTACACCAGCCTCACAGCGCTCCTGTTTGCCGAACTGGCCGCCAAGGCAGGCCTTCCCAAGGGCGTCCTCAACATTGTCACAGGCGATGGGACGACGGGGCGGCACCTGGTGGACCATCAGGGCGTCGACAAGATTGCCTTCACAGGCTCCACCGCCGTCGGGCGAGACATCCGCGAGAGGACGGCCGGCTCAGGCAAGGCGCTGACGCTGGAGCTTGGCGGCAAATCCCCGTTCGTGGTGCTTGGGGACGCTGACCTTGATGGGGCGGTGGAGGGCGTGGTGGACGCCATCTGGTTTAACCAGGGCCAGGTGTGTTGCGCAGGTTCGCGCCTTCTTGTGGCCGAAAGCATTGCGGAGGCCTTCAAGGCGCGCCTTTTGAGGCGCATGCAGACGCTGCGCCTCGGCCCGCCCCTCGACAAGACGGTGGACATGGGGGCGATCGTCGATCCCGTGCAGTTGGAGCGCATCACCACCCTTGTGGAGACAGGGGCCGACGGCGCCCCCGTCCACCACGCCGGGGTGACCCTGCCTGAGGGCGGGTCCTGGTATCCGCCGACGCTGATCACCGAGGTTTCGCCGGCCGCACCCGTTGCGACGGACGAAATCTTCGGCCCCGTCGCCGTGATGATGACGTTCCGCACGCCCCAGGAGGCCGTGCAGCTTGCCAACCACACCCGCTACGGGCTTTCCGCCAGCGTGTGGAGCGAGACCATCGGGGAAGCCCTTGCCGTTGCCGCGCAACTCCACGCAGGCGTCGTCTGGGTGAACGGGACGAACCTTTTTGATGCCGCCGTCGGGTTCGGCGGCAAGAAGGAGTCAGGCTTTGGCCGTGAGGGCGGCAAGGAGGGCTGTTACGCCTACCTCACCCCCATCGCCTGGGACGGCCCTGTCAGGGAGGCTCTCACCCCGCCGGCCGGGTCGGCAGAGGGGGTGGACCTGTCCCCCATCGACAGGACCGCGAAGCTTTATATCGGCGGCAAACAGGCGCGGCCTGACGGGAACTACAGCCGCACCGTCGTCAATCCCCAAGGCGTGGCGATCGGCGAGGTGGGCGAAGGCAACCGCAAGGACATCCGCAACGCCGTTGCCGCAGCGCGTGCCGCCACGGGCTGGGCTGCCGCCACCACCCACAACCGCGCACAGATCCTTTACTACATTGCCGAAAATTTGAGCGTGCGGGCGGACGAATTTGCCCACCGTCTGACCGCCATGACCGGTGCCTCTGATGATGCCGCCGGCGCGGAGGTGGAAAGCGCCATCCAGTTCTTGTTCACCCACGCCGCCTTTGCCGACAAGTGGGACGGTGCTGTGCACAGCCCGCCCCTTCGCGGCCTCGCTCTGGC
>JBCDCF010000815.1:0-1922 GCA_039182345.1 Pseudomonadota bacterium | reverse complement strand
GGCTACTACTACGCGCCGACGGTGCTTGATGGTGTGCGTCCCGACATGGCCATTGCGTCGGAGGAGGTGTTCGGCCCCGTCCTTGCGGTGATGCCCTTCGATGACGAGGAAGAGGTTGTCGCCCTTGCCAACGCCAACCCTTACGGCCTTGCAGGCGCGGTGTGGACGGCCGATGTGGCCCGCGCCCACCGTGTTGCTGCCTCCGTGCGCGCCGGCACGTTCTGGATCAACAGCTATAAGACCATCGGCGTCATGGCCCCGTTCGGCGGCTTTGGCCAATCCGGCTACGGTCGCTCCTCAGGCCTTGACGCCCTTCACACCTACACCGCCCCCAAGGCCGTCTGGGTGGAAACGGCCGAAAACCCCGCCATGCCCTTCGGTTACGCGCCGGACTAAGAGAGCTGCAGGCGCCTCACCGCCAAGGCGTGCCGCTTGCCACGAGGTCGGCCAGTGCGGCGGCGGCGAGCGCCACCAACTGCTCGCCCTTCTTTGTGCTCGCCCGGCGCGCGTTGCCAATGACGCCTGAGGGCGTGAAGTCCTTGAAGCTCTTGTAACCGCCGACGCCGCTCGCCCGCGCCGCGAGAAAAGCATCGCCCCCATGGGCCTCGCCAAACGCCGTCTCGTCCACAAGGTGGGGGGCGGCCACCATCATCATGGACGTTTCCGCTTCGCCAGCATGAAGAACGCTGGTCTGGTCCTCCAACACACCCGCGAAGGGCTCTTCCACAAGGTCGAAGTACGTGGTGACGGGGACGGCCACGCCAAGGATGCGGGCAAGATCAGGGGCCATGGCCGCAAGGGGGGCAATGTTCCCGCCATGGCCGTTGACGATGAGGATGCGCTTGAAACCGTGGCGCAGGACGGAGCCGCAGACCTCACCGATCACCGCCTGGTAGGTGGCAAGGGACACTGTGAGGGTTCCGCCGAAGGCCATGTGATGCTCGGCCATCCCCGCCCACAAGGTGGGAAGGACGAGGGTCTCAATGCCCTGGTCGTAGAGGCTGAGCGCGGCGGTGTGGCAGACATGGCTGCACAGAACCGAATCCACCCCTGTGGCAAGATGAGGTCCGTGCTGTTCGGTGGAGGCGACCGGAAACAGGACAGGCACATCCCCTTCGGCCGCCGCACACAACACCTTTGCGGTGAGGCCCGCCCACAGGACATGTGCGCCGTGACCCTCGGTCCGGCCGGGGTGATGCGACGGGTCGGCCATGAGCGCCATCCTTGCCGTTGATGCCGCCGTCGGCGCCATCGGAAAATCACGTGAAGCCGTCTTGAAGCGCACCGCCGCGGGCCGCACAAGAGCCGTCGCGCAGCCGCAAGGCGACGCGCTGCCGTCGCCATTGACGTGTTCGGCCCGTGACTTGCTCTTTGCGCCTAAGGCGAGGCGCCCGTCCACAGGGCCTTACACCGCTAGGCGCACCTCGCCACGGCCCATTACGGCCACACCCGGGCCAGAAACACGGTGAACTGTGACTTATGGGAAAACTTTAAGTATTCGCACATCCACAACCATAGATAATTCTCAGGGTGCAGAATCCGTTTGGTTTCAACCTTTTGGCGCCATAGCAAAGTTCCTTGCCCTTTTGCGACCATTAAGCAACATCAACGGCTATTCGCCATGTGAATATGGATTTTTCGCAGCGAAACCGGGTAAAGGCCCCGGCGTTGAGGTGGCCGACGCGTGTGCGGCCCCCGTCTACAAAAAAGGAAAGGCGCAAAGCCGATGGGCGATCTGTTCAATTTTTTCGGGTTCTTCAACTTCGTCCTGACCGGGTCGACGTCGCGAACCTTCGTCGCTGATGACAGTAATACCTTCTATCTCACTGGCGCGAACAGTACCCTTGATGTCGACAGGGGTGATGCAGCCTTCTTCATGGAGGACTTGAATAAGTCGAAGTATCGGCTCGCTGGGACGATTG
>JBCDCF010000814.1:0-1922 GCA_039182345.1 Pseudomonadota bacterium | reverse complement strand
GGGCGCGCCTTCGCCCGACAGGCGTGTGCGGACGATGGCCTCAAGGTCGGCGACACTGAAGGGCGGTACATCAGTCATCGCGGCGCATGGGAATACCGGCGGCGGCCATATGGTCCTTCGCCTCGCCGATGGTGTAGGTGCCGAAGTGGAAGATGGATGCTGCAAGGACCGCCTCAGCGTGCCCTTCTTCCACCGCCTCCACCAGATGGTCCAGCGTTCCAGCGCCCCCTGAGGCGATGACGGGGATGGTGAGCGCATCTGACACGGCGCGGGTCAGGGCAAGGTCGAAGCCCGCTTTCGTGCCGTCAGCATCCATGGAGGTGAGGAGGATTTCGCCGGCGCCCATCTCTTCCATGGTGCGGGCGAATGCCACAGCGTCGATCCCTGTCGGCGTGCGTCCGCCGTGGGTGAAAATCTCCCACCGGCCGTCCTCCACGCGCTTGGCATCGATGGCGACCACAATGCACTGGGCACCGAACTTTTCTGCCGCGCGCCCCACGAACAAAGGCTCGCGCACGGCGGCGGTGTTGATGGAGACCTTATCGGCGCCCGCCAGCAGGAGCGCGCGGATGTCGTCATTGGTGCGCACACCGCCGCCGACGGTGAGCGGCATGAAGCAGCTTTCCGCCGTCCTCCCCACAACGTCGAACAGGATCGACCGCTCTTCATGGCTGGCGGTGATGTCGAGGAAGGTCAGCTCGTCGGCGCCTGCCGCATCATAGGCTTTGGCGGCTTCGGCAGGGTCGCCTGCGTCCACAAGGTCCTGAAACTTCACGCCTTTGACGACGCGCCCATTCTTCACATCAAGGCAAGGGATGATGCGCTTTTTCAGCATCACGCCCCCTCGGCGGTCGCCAGCGCTGCAAGGGCCGCCGCAGGGTCGAGGCGCCCATCATAAAGTGCGCGGCCCACAATGGCGCCTTCAAGCTTGGCTGCGGACGGTTCCGACAACCGCTCAATATCGTCTATGCCGCAAAACCCGCCGGAGGCGATGACGGGGGTTGTGATGGCCTCGGCAATCGCCACCGTTTCGGTGAGGTTGAGTCCGGTCAGCATCCCATCGCGGCTGATGTCGGTGTGGACGATGGCAGCAACGCCTGCGTCTTCATAGCGAAGCGCAAGGTCTTTGGCTGACAGCGACGTGGTGTCGGCCCAACCGGCCACCGCCACCTCGCCATCGCGCGCATCAATCCCCACCACCACGCGGCCTGGATAAGCCTTGCAGGCGTTTTTCACGAGCATCGGATCACGGGCGGCGGCGGTGCCAAGAATGACCCGTTTCACACCGCGGATCAGCCAGCGCTCGATGGCCGCCATGGAGCGCAGGCCACCGCCAAGCTGCACGGGGCAATCGGTGGCGGCAAGGATGGCATCCACCGCATGGGCATTTTTCGATTCGCCCGCGAAGGCGCCATCAAGGTCCACCACATGGAGCCACGCGAACCCGAGGGACTGGAAGTGGGCGGCCATCTGCGCAGGGTCTTTAGAAAACACCGTCGCGCGGTCCATCTCGCCCTGTTCCAGGCGCACGCAGGCACCGTCCTTCAGGTCAATGGCCGGGAAGAGAATCATGGAGCCCACCTTAAAAAGTTCCCGATCAGCGCCAAGCCCAGCTTCTGGCTCTTCTCCGGGTGAAATTGCGTGCCGATGAAATTGTCTTGCCCCACGATGGCTGCGAACGGTGCACCATGGTCGGCGCGGGCAATGATGGCGTGAGGCGTTTCGGGCGCCAGAACGTAGGAATGGACGAAGTAGGCGTGCCAGCCCTCTGGCCCGAGGGGGATCCCCTCAAGGACGGGGTGGGGCCGCACCTCTTCCAGAACATTCCAGCCCATGTGCGGGATTTTGAGGGATGGATCACCGGGCTCAAGCCGTGTGACATCGCCCTTCACCCAGTCGAGCCCATGGCTGACGGTGTGCTC
>JBCDCF010000813.1:0-1924 GCA_039182345.1 Pseudomonadota bacterium | reverse complement strand
TGCGCCCTGCCGATCTCGCCGCCATCGGGCGTGGCGGCGGCGTTGTTGGACATGTTTTGCGGCTTGAACGGGCGCACGGTGAGGCCCTGGCGCGCAAACAGCCTCAGGAGCCCCGCCACCAGCACAGATTTGCCCACATCAGAGCCTGTGCCCTGGATCATCACCGCGGCGGTCATTTTTTCACCACAAGGACCGTTGATCAGATTCATTGCCGGTTAAGGCCTGCCGCGTCATGCCAGAGATCGCGTCTTCAGGCCAAAGTCGGTCGACACAGTGTGGAGTAAATCATGAAAAAGCTTGTCCTTGCCCTGGTGTTGGCCGTGGCCGTCGCCGGGTGCAACTCTACCCGCCAGCAAGACCGTGCCATTGCAGGTGCCGGTGTTGGTGCGGCAACGGGCGCCGTCGTCGGTGCTGTGGCAGGCGGCACGCCGGGTGATGCCCTCCTCGGCGGTGCGATCGGCGCCGTTGCAGGGTCCGTCGTCGGTGCAGCCACGACCCCGCCTGAGCGGCGCCGGCGCTGCGTGAACCGCTTTGGCGACCCGGTTCGCTGCCCCTGAGGCACGTTGACCCTGCGGCCATGGCACCACGGACTGTTGGTGCGCGGCTGTTCGGGAGCGTTTAGCGCGCGCATCTCTCCTCACCGTGTGTGAGGGGAGGTGGCTGGTGCGCAGGAGCTACTGTTCTTGTAAGCGGTCCAGAAGGCGCTCAGCCTGGGGCGCGCAGCCTTCTGCGGTGAACCAGGCCAGGAGCGGGCCGGGATCGCTGGGGTCCACGTCGGCTGGCGGGGTGGCAAGGTCGACCCGGCTCGTGGCGCCGTTGATGGACACGATCATCGGACCGGCCGAGGAGACGGACATGGGCAGGTCGAGAAGGGCCTCGCCCTCCGGCCACACCACCGGGCCGATGCGCGCGTCGGACGTGCGCGCCGACACCTCAACGCTCGATGTCGGATCGGCACGCCACAACCGCAAAGGACCGTCCACACAGGCAACCGTTGCGTTGGCGTCGACGGACCAGACGGGCTGCAATGCCCCCAACGCCACGGGACCGCTTTCGCGCGAGGCACCGAGGACCGACGTGCGACCCTGCCGGCCGACAATAAGGGCAGCCACGGCGAGCACCTGTTCGCCCACATTGCGGCCGCTGGCATCGGTGACGCTCACAGGGCCCTGATGGGGGCCTTCAAGGTCAATCAGCGCGCCTGACTGAAGCATCACCCTCAGACGCTCGCCGCGCTGCAAGGTGAGGGACTTGTCGACCGCGAACACGGCGCCAGGCTTGAGGCCATCGGCAACGCTCGCCCCGTCAATCACCACCGCTTCGGACGCCACCACAGCGCCTGAAAGACCCAGAACGAAAGCAAGGCTGAGAACAAAGCGTTTCATGACACAGGTTGTGCCACAGGTGTTGCGGGCGGCTCAAGCAACCGGCGCGTCACTCAAGCGGTGGTGATGATGTCGTCGCGCTTGCCCGCCCGGCTTCTGGCCGCGTGAAGACGGATGAGACCGTCATCAGGGTGCTGCTCCAGGAGGGCTTCAAAGAGGGTGGCAGCTTTGTCCTCGCCGTCGATGAGGGCCTGGTAGGCAGCGTCATAGGCTGCGTCCTCGTCGGTCACGGGCTCGTAGCACATCACAGGCTCGCGCCGGCCTTTGACGAGCACCCGGCCGACGGGGCGGAAAGCGCCCGATGCGCGCTCGCGCGTGGCCGCGCTGATCAAAACCGTGGTGCCCACCGCACGGTTTGCCGACTCAAGGCGTGCGGCAACGTTCACCGTGTCGCCCACGGCCGTGTAGTCGAAAAATCGGTTGCCGCCGAAGTTGCCGACGACGGCAATACCCGTGTGGACGCCAACCCGTGTGCGGCCGAGGGGGACGCCCTCGTCGCGCCGGCGGGTGCGTTCCTTGTCCGCAAACACGGCAATGGC
>JBCDCF010000812.1:0-1927 GCA_039182345.1 Pseudomonadota bacterium | reverse complement strand
GGGAGAGAATGCGCCGTTCTTCAAAACATCGCGCCACCACCCGTTTTGGGGCGAGGCGGCCATGTGGTTGGGCACGATGTCGAGAAGAAGTTTCAGGCCATGGGCTTTCGCCGCCTCGCAGAAACGCAGGACTCCGGCCATACCGCCCAACGTGGGATCGATGACGTTGTGGTCGGTCACGTCATAGCCGTGGGTGGATCCCTCTGTGGCTGCGAAGATGGGCGACAGGTAGACGTGGGTGATGTTGGCGCGCGTCAGGTGCGCAAGCGCTTGCGTTGCGGTATCGAAATCAACGCCATTGCGCAATTGCAGGCGGTAGGTGGCGCCGATCATCGCCTCGCCTCGCGCACAGCACCCATCACCCGTTCAAGACGGGTGGAGCGGCAGATCTCCTCCACCGTCACAGGCAAAGTGTTGCGCCAGTTGGGATGCTCCCTGTCGGTGCCAGGAAGGTTGACCAGGCGCCGTCCGCCCACAACGTCCTCAAGGCGGATGGCGGCAAGGGCGGAGCGGGTGCGCCCCACAATGCGGTGGAAGGCGACGACAATGTCCTCGTCGATGGGATCGTCAGCGCGCTTCGGCGGCAGGCCGGCAAGCTCAAGCATGCGTGCCTTCACCTCCTGCCTTGCGGCCTCCTCGGCGGTGACAGTGTCGGTGTCGATGCGGCCGAGGCGGTAGCGAAGGTCAATCTCATCGCCGCGCCACCAGGCTTCCAGCGGGGCAATGTCGTGGGTGGACAGGCACGCCAGCGCGTCGGCGGCGTAGCTGGAAGGGAGCCGCATCCCCGCCCCGTCCCGCTCAAAGCCGACGATCTTCATGGAGAAAATGCGCCGCGCCGCCATCCTGTCGCGAAAACCAGGGGGCACGACGCCGAGGTCTTCACCAATGGCAAGGGTGCGATGGGTGCGCGAAGCGGCCACCAAGGCGTCTGTGAGACCCTCATAGCGCACATAGGCCCCGTCCACCGCCAAAGCGCCTTCGGGGATGAAGAACAGCCTCTCCAACCCCATGGCATGGTCCACCCGCACAGCGCCCGCATGGGCCATGACGCTGTCAAGAACGCTGCGGTAAGGGGCATGCGCGCGCGTCTGCAAGACGGTGGGTGACAAAGGGGCAAGCCCCCAGTCCTGCCCGTCGAGGGAGAAAAGGTCAGGAGGGGCACCGACCCGCACGCCCGTCATCATCAACTCAGGATCGGCCCAGGTGGCCGCCCCATCAGGCGCAGCGCCGACAGCAAGGTCGAGATAAAGGCCGATGCGCATGCCTGCTGCCAGCGCCTTGTCCTGCGCGGCCTTCACCTGACGCTCCGTTACATATTGAAGCCAGGCGTGGAAGGCGATCTCGTCGGCATGGGCACCTTTGAAGGCCGCCACCTCAGGGCTCGTCTTGTCGCAATAGGGCGCGGGCCATGTGGTCCAGCCGGCGCCGTGACCCTCGCCCGCCATGTGGTTGGACAGCGCCTCAAAGAGGGCAAAGTCGGCCAAAGGGGTGCCGCCTGCAGACTCGTGACGGGCAGCAGCATCCCTGTCGGCCATGGCAATGTCGGCCTCATTGGCCCGCCACCGCCTGTGGATCGCCCGCAAGATGTGCAGTTTGGCCCGGGCTGCGGCGCGGTAGTCCACCTCGTTGATGGCTGTGGGGACGAACACGTCACGCCGCATGGCCTCCCGATAGCCCGGGACAGCCTCAACGGCGATGGTGAGGGGGTTCAAGAACCGCCTGTCGGACGGGAAGAAGGGGGAGGCGCGCTCAGGGTCCCCTGTGAAGAGGGCATGGAGCGGGTTGAGGCCGATGAAATCGGCGCCCTGATCGGCAAAGACGGGAATCAGGGCGGCCCGCAAGCTACTGGCGGCAATTTCACCGACTGGGAAGACGCGGGCGATCTGCCCCAAATCGGCCATCCGTCTGCACGGTCGCGATGGGATAG
>JBCDCF010000811.1:0-1929 GCA_039182345.1 Pseudomonadota bacterium | reverse complement strand
AGTTCATCGTCCTCCTCGGCCCGTCGGGCTGCGGCAAGACCACCACGCTGCGCTGCATTGCAGGGCTTGAGAGCGCCAGCGAAGGCCGCATCCTGTTCGATGGGCAGCCTGTGGAACGTCTGTCGCCGAAGCAGCGCAATGTGGCGATGGTGTTCCAGTTCGTCTCCCTCTACCCGCACCTGTCTGTGGCCGAAAACATTGCCTTCCCCTTGCGCGCCCGCGGCGAGCGTGGCCCCGGCGTGCGCCAGAAGGTCAACGAGATCGCCAAGACCTTCGACCTCACCGATGCGCTCTCGCGTCGGCCGAGCGCCCTCCCCCCGGGCGCCTGGCAAAAAGCGGCCCTTGCCCGCGCCGTTGTGCGCGAGCCTAAGGTCTTGCTGTTGGACGAGCCTTTGTCGGCCATCGACGAGCGCTTTCGCGAAGAAATGCGCTGGGAGCTGCGCCACATTCAAAAGGAACTGGGCACCACCACCTTCCACGTCACCCACGACCAGCGCGAGGCCATGTCCCTTGCCGACCGCGTGGTGTTGATGCGCGACGGCGAGGTGGTCCAGGAAGGCACGCCCGCTGCCCTTTATGACCGCCCTGTGGACCTTTTTGCCGCCCAGTTCATCGGCTCGCCCAGCATGAACCTGATGCAAGGGGCCGTGGATGGCGGCGCGCTCACCGTCGCAGGCCAGCCCATCAGTGTGCCCGAGGACACCGCCCACAAGGTGGCGCAAGCGGTGGCCTCAAAGGATGTCACCGTCGGGATCCGCCCCCAGGACGTGACCCTTGCCGATCATGCCGACACGCCCGCCATCGAGGCAGAGATCGTCGCCGTGTCCTCTTCGGGCCGCGACCGGCAGATGGATTTTCGTGTGGGCGAAAGCGTCCACAAAGGGTTCGCGCCGCCTGGCAAAGCCAACGTCGGCGCGCGCACCCGCATGGCCTTGCCGCCTGACAAGCTTTTGTTCTTCGGCCCCGATGGCCGCCGGGTGGAGGTGTAGCCATGGCCATCCTCACCGCAAACGGTCTTCGCAAGCGTTTTGGCGCGGACACGGCCCTTGATGGGCTCGACCTTTCCCTGAACGACGGGGAGGTGCTTGCCCTTCTCGGCCCCACGGGTGCCGGCAAGACCACCACCTTGCGCGCCATTTCTGGCCTTGAGACGCTGGACGAAGGCACCATTCACCTGGACGGGCGCGACATCACCAAAGACAGTGCCCGCGCCCGGGACTTTGCCGTGGTGTTTGAAGGCTTCAACCTGTTGCCGCCCCTGTCGGTGTTCGACAACATTGCCTTCCCCTTGCGCTCCCCCGTCTACAAGGAGACCGAGGAGGAGGTGCGCACCCGCGTCACCGCCGCCGCAACGGACTTGAAGATCGGCCACCTTCTGGAGCGCCGCATCGACCAGCTGTCGGGGGGCGAGCGCCAACGCGTTGCCATTGCCCGCGCCCTTGTGCGCCGGCCTCGCGTGTTCCTCCTGGACGAACCTTTGTCGGCGCTGGACCTCAAGCTACGCGAAGCGCTCCAGGCCGAACTCAGCCTCATGCACGCCAAGTACGGGGCCACGGTGCTCTACGCCACCCACGACTTCCCCTCAGCCTCTGAGCTTGCCGACAGGATCGCTCTCATCGACGGCGGGCGGATCCTGCAGGTGGGCACCCTCGACACGTTGATCGAAGATCCCCACTACGCCGCCGTCGGCCGCCTCGTGGGCAGTCCCTCCATGGCCCTTTTCGAAGCCCATCTGGACAACGGCGCCGTGACCCTTTCCGACGGTAGCCTTTCGGTGGATGCGGCCGCGCTCAGCCTCGGTGGGGCAGCGCCCGGCCCAGTCACCCTCGGCATTTGGCCTGAGGACATCGACCTTCGCCTTGAGGCGTCCGACGCCACAACGGACGGCACCGTCTGGGCGACGGACTTTCGCGGCCGCGACAGGGCGCT
>JBCDCF010000810.1:0-1936 GCA_039182345.1 Pseudomonadota bacterium | reverse complement strand
GGAATCAGCGCTTCCTTTTCGGCGCGGAAGGCAGGGTCGGCAAGGGCGGCGCGGTTGATGTCGGTCTCCACAGTCCCCGGCGCGATGAGGTTGACGGTGATCCGCGCCTCGGCAAGCTCCATCGCCATGGCGCGGCCCAGCATCTTCACACCGCCTTTGCTCGCCACATAGTGGGCAAGGTTTTTGGTGGGATGGTCCTGGTTGACGGAGGAGACGAGGGCAATGCGCCCGCCCGTCCCTGCTGCCACCATCAGGCGCGCGGCCTCCTGCGCCACAGCGAATGTGCCGCGAAGGTTTACCGCGTGCACCCTGTCCCATTCCTCGTCGGTCAACTCAAGGAACGGCACGCGGCGCAGCGTTGCGGCACAGGCCACAAGACTGTCGAGCCCACCAAGGCCTTCCGCCGCCTCGCGCACCATGCGCCTTGCATTGGCGGCGACTGCAAGGTCGGCCTTCACGCAGATTGCCGTGCCGCCCATCGCCTCGATGTGCGCACACAGCTTTGCGGCATCGTCATCCTGGTTGAGGTGGTGGACGGCAACGCTGGCGCCCTCGCGGGCAAGGGCAACGGCGGTGGCAGCGCCAATCCCATCCGAGCCCGCGCCAGTCACCAGTGCCTTGCGGCCCTTCAATCTCATCGATCCCGTTCCTCTCGCGCCCTTGGTGCTGTGGCGCGGCAAGGGTAAGTGTTGGGCACGGGGAGGAACAGGACCCTTTATGACCGAGCGCACACCCCTCGACAGGAATCTGGCCCGCCGCCTGTCCGAAATCCCTGTGCCGACCCTTACCGCCACGCTGTTCGCCAAGGGCATCTCAGGCAGCTTCCTTGCAGGCCTCTCGCCCCTTAGCGCGACGGCGGCACGGTTCGTCGGAACCGCCTACACCCTGCGTGCCCTTCCCACACGGGCCGACCAGCTGGCTGCCGTCAACGCTGGCGAAGCGCCCAATCTTCACAGGGTGGCCATGGCCGAGGTTGCTGCGGGCGAGGTCATCGTCACCGACTGCGGCGGGGTGCGCGGCATTTCCTTTTTCGGCGAACTCATCACCACCTACCTTGCCGGCAAGGGGGTCGCCGCCATCGTCACCGACGCGGGGATTGCCGATGTGGGGGACGTTGCCGCCGTCGGCCTCCCGGTCTTCTGCCAGGGCTCGGCGCCCATTCCAGGGCCAGCCCAAAGGCTGGTGGCAGATCTCAACCGCCCCATCGACTGCATGGGCGTTGCGGTGATCCCCGGCGACATTGTGGTGGGCGACGAAAACGGCGTTGCCGTCATCCCAAGGGCCATGGGCGAGACCATCGCCGAAGCGGCCGAGCAGAAGGAGAGCCTTGAACGCTTCCTCCTGGCGCGGTTGAAGGAGGGCGCGCCCCTTCAAGGCACCTATCCGCCGAACGAGGAGACCCTTGCCGCCTACCGCGCCGCACAGAAGGACCAATAGCCATGGGCGATCCCCTCAGCATCTACCTCCTTGTTTTGGCAGGCATTGTTCCTGCGCAGCTGGCACCAGGGCCGAACCTTGTGGCGGTGGCTGGGGTGGCGCTCGGCGAAGGGCGGCGCAATGCGGCTTACGTGGCGTTCGGTGTGGCAACGGCGATCTTCATTTGGGTCAGCGTGTCGGCGTTCGGGCTTGCCGCCGTCATTGCCGTCTTCCCGCCTTTGATGACGGCCATGAAGATCCTCGGCGGCGGCTATCTTCTGTTCCTTGCCATCAAGTCGGCACGAGCGGCGGTGAACGGCGCGTCCCCGCGCTTCGGCGCTGGCGAAGAGGCGCCGCGCCGACGCGCGCAGGCCTTCCGCCGCGGCCTTCTTGTCAACCTCACCAACCCCAAATCGGCCATGATGTGGGCGGCCGTCGCCACCTTCATGATCGGCGCAGGCCTCACCCCTTGGCAGGTGATGGCGTTCGCCCCCATCGGCTTTGCCAGCGCCTTTGCGGT
>JBCDCF010000809.1:0-1937 GCA_039182345.1 Pseudomonadota bacterium | reverse complement strand
GGCCCCCTCTGCCAAACGGCTCGGCATCATCATGCATGGTGTCACGGGCCGCATGGGGATGAACCAGCATCTCATCCGCTCCATCGCCGCCATCCGCCACGATGGGGGTGTGGTACTGTCGGACGGCTCGCGGGTGATGCCTGACCCGATCCTTGTGGGCCGCAACGCCGACAAGCTTGCCCGCCTTGCCGCCGACAACGGGATCGAGCGCTGGTCCACCGACCTTGACGCTGCCATGACCAACGCCGACGACACGGTGTTCTTCGACGCCGGCACCACCTTGATGCGCATGGACCTTTTGGAAAAGGCGATCCGCGCCGGCAAGGACGTTTACTGCGAAAAACCCATTGCCGATGACATGGACGCGGCCTTGCGGGTTGCCAAACTTGCCCGCGAGGCTGGCGTCAAGAACGGTGTGGTGCAGGACAAACTTTACCTGCCCGGCCTGCGCAAACTGAAGCGGCTCATCGATGCGGACTATTTCGGGCGCATTTTGTCGGTGCGGGGGGAGTTCGGCTACTGGGTGTTCGAGGGCGATTGGCTGCCCGCCCAGCGCCCGTCCTGGAACTACCGCACCAAGGACGGCGGCGGCATCATGCTCGATATGCTGTGCCACTGGCGCTACGTCCTGGACAACCTGTTCGGCAACGTCAAAGCCGTCTCCTGCCTCGGCGCCGTCCACATTCCCGAGCGCTGGGACGAGAACGGCGAGCCCTATAAGGCCGATGCCGACGATGCCGCCTACGCCACGTTCGAGCTTGAGGGCGGGGTCATTGCCCACATCAACTCGTCCTGGACCGTCAGGGTGCGCAGGGACGACCTTGTGACGTTCCAGGTGGACGGGACGGAAGGCTCGGCGGTTGCTGGCCTGACGGAGTGCTGGACACAGCACAGGGCAAACACGCCAAAGCCCGTCTGGAACCCTGATGTGCCCCAGACCATCGACTTTTACGACACCTGGTCGAAGGTGCCCGACAACGAGCCCTACCCCAACGGCTTCCGCGCCCAGTGGGAGGATTTCATCCGCCACGTGGTGGAGGACGGGCCCTGGACGTTCGACCTGATGGAAGGGGTCAAAGGGGTGCAGCTTGCTCAGCTCGGCCTTCAAAGCTGGCGTGAGCGGCGCTGGCTCGACGTGCCGCCCATCTCTGCCTGACGAGACACCCCGCCCCGTTGCGAGAGAGCTGATGGCCACACTCACCCTTCCCACCAAAGACAGGACGATGGCGCCCTACACCACCGGCGCGCCTTTGGACTTTGCCGCCCTCACCTCAGCCGACAGGCCGGAGTTCAACCGCGTGGCCTTTGCCGCAGCCCACGTGGTGGCTGACCCTTTGGCCGACAACGACCCTTGGCTCACCCCCGCCATCGACTGGGATCGCACCATCGCCTTTCGCGAGCACCTGTGGGATCTTGGCCTCGGTGTGGCAGAGGCCATGGACACCGCCCAGCGCGGGATGGGCCTTGGCTGGCCTGAGGCGCAGGAGCTGATCCGCCGGTCCCTTGCCGCCGCGAAGGCACGGGGCGGCGCGCTGGTCGCCTGCGGGGCGGGGACGGACCATCTTGCCCCCTCGCCCACCGTCACCCTCGACGATGTCATCCACGCCTATCGCGAGCAGATTGCGTTCGTGGAAGGGGAAGGCGGGCGCATCATCTTGATGGCAAGCCGGGCGCTCGCCAACGCTGCCAACGGCCCTCATGACTACGCCACCGTCTACGACACCATCCTGTCGGAGGTGAGCGAACCCGTCATCCTGCACTGGCTGGGGGAGATGTTCGACCCGGCGCTCGACGGCTATTGGGGACACCACGACGCAACGCGCGCGCGCAGCGTGGCGGCAAAGGCCTTGCCATCCAGGGTCACAGCAGTCATGGGCAGGTCCTTTTCTTGGTCTTAAGCGGCAATGCGCGGGATTTCGGGCCGTCGGATTGCCAGG
>JBCDCF010000808.1:0-1940 GCA_039182345.1 Pseudomonadota bacterium | reverse complement strand
GTCGGCTGCGCGGTGATGATGGCGCTCCCCTACTGCGAAGTGCGCAAGGGCCACATTGCCGTCGACCTCATCCCCTCGCGCGCGCCCCGTTGGCTCCGCCCTTTCCTGATGGGGCTTTGGCAGGGGGTGACGGTGCTGTTGGCCGTTTTCCTTGCCGTCTTCATGACCCGCGGGCTGTTGGAGGCGCGGGCCGATGGCCTCGTTTCTCCCGTCCTTGGTTGGCCCGTGTGGCCGTTTTATGTGCCGTGCGTCCTGTCGTTGGCGCTGTGGGCGGTGGCGGCCTTGTCGCCTTCACCCGCAGCCCGCCCCGTTGATGGGGCCCCATGATTGACAGGGAATGGGTCGGCTTTGCCGGCCTGGTTGTGTTTCTGGTCCTGTTGCTCCTGCGCGCGCCTGTGGGGCTTGCCATGGTGGTGGTGGGAATTGCCGGCAACCTGGCCCTGTCCATCGTTGCGCCGTTTCTGCGGTTCGAGCCCTATCTTGAAGGCTTCAAGACGCTCCTGTTCGGGACCGTTGCCAGCTACACGCTGTCGGTGATCCCCCTCTTCATCTTGATGGGGCACCTTGCGAGCCAGGCCGGGCTGAGCGGTGACTTGTTCCGCGGCTTCAACGCCGTCTTGGGGCGTCTGCGCGGCGGTGTTGCGATGGCTGCGGTGGGCGCATGCGCAGGCTTCGGCTCGGTATGCGGCTCCTCGCTTGCAACCGCATCCACCATGGGCCGCGTCGCGCTGCCTGAACTCACCCGCCTTGGCTACGCGCCGCGCCTTGCCACAGGAACGCTTGCCGCAGGCGGCACGCTCGGGATCCTCATCCCACCCTCAACGGCCCTTGTCCTTTACGCCATCGTGGTGGAGGGGTCGGTGGTGGCCATGTTTCAGGCCGCTCTTTTGCCGGGCCTTTTGGCGGTGGTGGGGTTTGTGGCCGTCATTGCGCTCACCGTGCGGGTGCGGCCGTCCCTTGCCCCGCGCGCGAAGCGGGTCGACCCTGCCGCACGTTCCCGCGACATCAAGCGCCTCATGCCGGTCCTCATCATCTTCGCAGGGTTGATCGCGGGGTTGGGAGCAGGCCTTTTCACGCCCACGCCTGCCGCCGCCATCGGCGCCTCCGCCGTCCTCGTCTACGGGCTGATGCTGCGCGCTTTGGGGCGTGGCGGGCTCGGCTGGGGTGAGATCAAGACCGCCTTCCTCGACACCGCCATCACGACGGGGATGATCGCCTTCATCGTGTTCGGCGCTGAGGTGTTGAAGGGGTTTTTTACCCGTGCAGGCCTTCCTGCCACCCTCGCCGCCTGGGGCGGTGAAGTGACGGTGGACCCCATCCTCCTCCTCGTCATGATCCTCGCCGCCTTCATCATCCTCGGCTGCGTAATGGAATCGCTGGCGATGGTTCTCGTCACCGTGCCGTTCGTCTGGCCCCTCCTCCTGGCGGTGAATGGGGGGGAGTTCGTCACCGCCGATGCCGCCGCCTTCGGGATGACCAGCGAGGAGTTGAAGATCTGGTTCGGCATCATGGCCCTGGTGGTGGTGGAGCTGGGGCTCATCACCCCGCCTGTGGGCCTGAACGTCTTCATCATCTAAGGGTTGGTGCCGACGGTGCCGATGGGCGACATCTTCATGGGCGTTCTGCCCTTCTTCGGCATGGAACTTGTTCGGGTGGCCCTTCTTGTGGCCATCCCGCCCCTTTGCCTTTTCCTCCCGCGGCTTCTTTCGGGCTAGAGCGCGTCACACCGGCATGGAAGCGCATGATGGACAGGCGGAGAGCCGTGGCAGGAAGCGGCGCGCTGAGCGTAGCGGGGCGACGGCCAAGGGGCGCGACACAGTCCACGGTGCGCCGCCCGGCCACCTTCGGCGCCGAAAGGGCGCTCTGCGGCCAGCATTGCCGCCCTCGACCGTGCCGCCAGCACGCCCTTCGCGCGGCGCCTTACCGGCGAACGCCCTGAC
>JBCDCF010000807.1:0-1945 GCA_039182345.1 Pseudomonadota bacterium | reverse complement strand
CCAGCAGCGCCGCCACTTCGAGGAGTTCCCCATGGCCGAAGACCACCCTGGCTTTGACACGCTCGCCATCCACGCCGGCGCCAAACCCGACCCCACCACAGGTGCGCGTGCAACGCCGATCTACCAGTCCACCTCGTTCGTGTTCGACGATGTGGACCATGCCGCCTCACTGTTCGGCCTCCAGGCCTTCGGCAACATTTATACCCGCATCGGCAACCCCACCTGCGCCGTTCTTGAAGAGCGTGTGGCAGCGCTTGAAGGGGGCACGGCAGCGCTTGCGGTGGCCTCAGGCCACGCCGCGCAGGTCCTCATCATGCACGCCCTCATGCAGCCTGGGGACGAGTTCGTCGCCTCCAACAAGCTTTATGGCGGGTCCATCAACCAGTTCACCCACAGCTTCAAGAGCTTTGGGTGGAACGTGAAATGGGCCGACTGCGATGACCCCTCCTCCTTCGCCGCCGCCGTCACGGACAAGACCAAAGCGATCTTCGTTGAGTCCATCGCCAACCCCGGCGGCGTCATCACCGACCTTGATGCCATCTCCCGGGTGGCCAAGGACGCCAACGTGCCGCTGATTGTGGATTCCACAATGGCGACCCCTTACCTCATCCGCCCGTTCGAGCATGGCGCCGACATCATCATCCACTCCGCCACCAAGTTCCTTGGCGGGCACGGCAACTCCATCGCAGGGTTGATTGTGGATGGCGGCACCTTCAACTGGGCTGGCGACAAGCGCTACCCGATGCTGTCGGAGCCGCGGCCTGAGTATCACGGCATGGTGCTGGCTGAGACGTTTGGCAACTTTGCCTTTGCCATTGCCTGCCGCGTCCTTGGCCTGCGCGACCTCGGTCCGGCCCTGTCGCCCTTCAATGCGTTCATGGTGCTGACGGGGATCGAGACCCTCTCCTTGCGCATGCAGCGCCACTGCGAGAACGCCCTTGCCGTCGCCGAGTTTTTGAACGGGCACGACAAGGTGTCCTGGGTCAGCTATCCCGGTCTTCCCGGCGATCGCTATCACAACCTTGCCAAGAAGTACTGCCCAAAGGGCGCTGGCGCCGTGTTCACCTTCGGCCTTTCGGGCGGGTATGACGCCGGCATCAACCTTGTGTCGAACCTAAAAATGTTCTCCCACCTTGCCAATATCGGCGACACGCGCAGCCTCGTCATCCACCCCGCCTCCACCACCCACCGCCAGTTGAGCGATGAGCAGAAGGTGAAGGCGGGCGCAGGCCCAGAAGTGGTCCGCCTGTCGGTGGGCATTGAGGATGTGGCCGACATCATCGCCGACCTCGACCAAGCGCTCGCTGCTTAAGGCGGGCTCACCCATGACCGTCCGCCGCATCGTTGCCAACATCGACGCGGCGGATATGGCAGCCGCGAAGGCGTTTTATGGCGACCTCCTCGACCTTGAGATCGCCATGGACCTTGGCTGGATCGTGACCTTCAAGGGCGAAGGCGCGGCCGCACCACAGATCAGCGTCGCGTCCGAAGGCGGGTCGGGCACCCCTGTGCCCGATCTGTCCATCGAGGTGGACGATGTGGACGCTGTCCTTGCCCGCGCCGTGGCCGCAGGGCACACCCCCGTTTACGGGCCCGTGGATGAGCCCTGGGGCGTACGCCGGTTCTACCTGCGCGACCCGTTTGGCAAGCTTCTCAACATCTTAAGCCACCGCTGACGCCTCAGTGCGCCCCGGCGCCTCTGCGGTGCGGGGCGAGAGGCGCGTGGCGTGGACGGTCGCAACCCACAACGTGATGGCAGCCATCACCTGGTGGGTGCCTGCAAGAACGGGCGGCACTTGCCAGACCACCAGAAGAACCCCCGTCACCGCTTGCGCCACCACCAGCACCAAGAGGGCCAAAGCAAACCCTTGCGCAACGCCGGACCGCAAACACAGGACCGCATGGACCACCGCCAGCGCCAACACCGCGTAGCCGAACATGCGGT
>JBCDCF010000806.1:0-1951 GCA_039182345.1 Pseudomonadota bacterium | reverse complement strand
TGTCGAGGGCCCTGCGAATGGCGCCGATGCGCCCATCCATCATGTCGGACGGGGCGATGATGTGGCAGCCCGCATCCGCCTGCACAAGGGACTGAGCGATGAGCTGGGCAACGGTCTCATCGTTCAGGATCTCATCGCCTGCCATCAGCCCGTCGTGGCCGTGGCTTGTATAGGGGTCGAGCGCCACGTCCGTCATGATGCCCACTTCGGGCACGGCCGCCGAAATGGCTTTGCAGGCGGTGCATACAAGGTTGTCGGGGTTTGCCGCCTCGCTCCCCTCAGGGTCGCGCACATCGGTGTCGGAATAGGGGAAAAGGGCAATCACCGGGATCTTGAGGGCGGCGGCCTCGTGGGCAGCTTCAACGGCAAGATCCACAGAGACGCGGAAGACCCCTGGCATGGAGGCAACGGGCTCGCGGTGACCGGTCCCCTTGGTGATGAACATGGGCCAGATCAGGTCGTCCACCGTCAGCGTCGTCTCACGCACAAGGCGGCGCGACCAGTCCGTGCGCCTGTTGCGTCGCATGCGCCGGCCTTTCAACACCTCGGCCATATCCGGCGCAGACTGGCGCCGTGTGTGCACATCCATCGCTTCGCCCCCCAAACACTCACCTTCAGGTTAGAACAAAGCGAACCTCGGCGCCACAAGAGCCGACGATGGGACAAGCGTTAGGATTGACGCGGCACCCGCTGACGGGGGACTAAGGTTTGACCCACACCTGCGCGACCGCGGCCTGAGACGGATCTGGCATGGACTTTGAACTGAGCGAGGAGCAGCGCGCGTTTCAAGCCATGGCGGCCGACTTTGCCGCCGAACGGATGGCCCCGTTCGCCGACGACTGGGACCGCCACTCGACCTTTCCTGTGGAGACCTTGCGGGAGGCGGCCCAACTGGGCTTCGCCGCCATGACCGTTGCGCCCGACCATGGCGGCTCGGGCTTGGCGCGGCTTGATGCTGCGATCATCTTCGAGGCGCTGTCTGCGGCCTGCCCGTCGACGGCGGCCTACATCTCCATCCACAACATGGTGGCGGGGATGATCGATCGGTTCGGCACCGAGGATCAGCGCAAGGCCGAACTGCCGAGCCTTGCCACCATGGACCGCTTTGCAAGCTACTGCCTGACTGAGCCGGGTTCTGGCTCTGACGCCGCCTCCCTGCGCACACGCGCGGTGCGGGAGGGCGGGGACTATGTGCTGACAGGCTCGAAGGCGTTCATCTCCGGCGGCGGTGCAGCGGACCTTTACCTTGTGATGGCCCGCACGGGCGGGGACGGGGCCGGCGGCATCTCCGCCATACTGGTGCCCGGCGATGCGCACGGCCTGTCCTTCGGCGCGCAGGAGGAAAAGCTCGGCTGGCACTCACAGCCGACCGCTGCCGTCAACTTCGATGGGTGCCGCGTCCCTGTCACCCACCGGTTGGGGGCGGAGGGCGAGGGCTTCAAGATTGCCATGATGGGGCTTGATGGCGGGCGGCTGAACATTGGCGCCTGCTCGCTGGGGGCAGGGGACGCGGCCTTGTCGCTCGCCACCACCTATGCCGGCGAGCGCAAACAGTTCGGCCAGGCCATTGCCGCCTTTCAGGCCACCCAGTTCAAGCTGGCCGACATGGCAACGGCGTTGGAGGCGGCGCGGCTCCTCCTCTACAAGGCGGCCCGCGCTGTGGATGACGCCGCCCCCGATGCGACGCCCCTTGCCGCAATGGCCAAGCGCCTTGCCACCGACACAGGCTTTTCGGTGGTCAACGAAGCGCTCCAGATCCATGGTGGCTACGGCTATCTGAGGGACTACAAGCTGGAGCGTTACCTGCGCGACGTACGGGTCCACCAAATCCTTGAAGGCACCAACGAGATCATGCGCGTCATCGCCGCCCGCCACCTCCTGAAGCAGTCCAATCGATGAGCGACATCACCTTCCACACCGCCGGCCGGGCGGGGATCATCACCCTGACGCG
>JBCDCF010000805.1:0-1952 GCA_039182345.1 Pseudomonadota bacterium | reverse complement strand
GGACGATCTTATAGTCCGCGCCCCCGTCGACGCTCCGGGCCGGGACAATTGGGAGGATGTGGTCCCCCACAGGCCAGGCGTTCTGATAGTGGCGATGATCGTCTACGCCGACTTTCTGGTGTGGCTTGAGCGGGAAAATGCCTTGCCGCGCATCGTCATCCGCCGCCTTGCCGATGGCGACGAACATCAGATCGCGTTCGACGAGGAGGCCTACTCCCTCGGCATTGAGGAGGGGCACGAGTTCCTCACCAACACCTTGCGCTTCACCTATTCGTCCATGACGACGCCGCACGAGGTGTGGGACTATGACATGGCAAGCCGCGAGCGGCGGCTGCGCAAGCGCCAACAGGTGCCCTCTGGCCACGACCCGTCCCAGTATGTGACGCGCCGGCTGATGGCGAAGGCCGCCGACGGCGCCGAGGTGCCCGTCAGCCTTTACCACCGCGCCGACACGCCCATCGACGGTTCGGCGCCGTGCCTGCTTTATGGTTATGGCGCCTACGGCATCACCATCCCCGCCGCCTTCAATGCCAACTCCCTCGGCCTTGTGAACCGCGGCTTCGTCTATGCCATCGCCCACGTGCGCGGCGGCATGGACAAGGGGTTCGACTGGTACGACGAGGGCCGGCGCGAGGCGAAGGAGAACACGTTTGGCGATTTCATCGCCGCCGCCGACTGCCTGATCGCTGAAGGCTATGCGCGCAAGGACGGGATTGTCGCCCAAGGGGGGTCTGCGGGGGGCATGCTGATGGGTGCGGTGGCCAACCGCGCCCCCGACCGCTTCCGCGCCATTGTGGCGGAGGTCCCGTTCGTGGACGTCCTCACCACCATGCTGGACGACACGCTCCCCCTCACCCCGCCGGAATGGCCTGAGTGGGGCAACCCCATCACCGATGAGGCCGCCTTCAAGCGGATCGGCGCCTACTCCCCGGTCGACAATGTGCGCGCACAGGACTACCCGGACATCCTCGTCCTTGCCGGTGTGTCGGACCCGCGCGTCACCTATTGGGAGCCGGCCAAATGGGTGGCCAAACTGCGCCATACGGCCACCAACGATCCCCTCATCTTGTTGAAGACCAACATGGAGGCGGGCCACGGCGGCGCATCGGGCCGGTTCAAGAGGCTTGAGGAGGTGGCCCTGGTTCAGACCTTCGTGATCGCATCGGCCGCACCCGAGCGGCTCTCGTAACGGGAAACAACATCTTCGCGATGGGACGAGAGGTCGTCTGCCAAGGCGCCTCCTCACCACCCATATCGAACCTGGTATCGAACCGTTGGAGAGCGAGCATGAAACGAGTGATCACGGCCGTGGCCGCAGGCCTTGCCATGGCAGGCACATTGGCCGCCGTTCCTGGCGATGTCGCCGCCCAGGGCGTCAACACCCAATTCCTCATTTCTGAGATCGACGCCAGAACGCCCAAGTGCCGCGATCACCCCGACGCACCTGTGGTGGGGCGTGTGTCAGGCATCATCGGCGGCACACCCTCGCGCGGCGTGTCCTTCCAGGGCTGTTTTGACAGTATGCGCGCGTGCGAGCGTTGGCGCGGTCCCGTGTCAGGGCGCATCAGCGGACGCCTCATCCAAAACACCTGTCAGGCGCGCTTCTAAAGCACGCGGCGCGGCCCCGACCCCTTGCGGTCGGGGTTTCGCGTCTGTGCCGGTCGACGCGTCGCGGACGACCGCCTGTGCCTTTAGCAGCAAGTCGTCGCTTCCATCGGCCTGGGACCTTGGGCCGAAGGCCTTGCGGACAATGGGTGTGGGCAATCACTCGGTGGGTGGACCCGTCCGACATGGTCTGCGCTCAGCCGATGGGCAGAAACCACATCCCATGGGAGCGGCGCCGAGAAGGCCGCGCCCCTTCTCTTCCATTTCGCACCGACCGCCTCCGGCGTTTCCCCTAAAACACGCGGGACCCGCCGCGCAGAGTCTTTCGCCCGCGCTCACGCAGGTTC
>JBCDCF010000804.1:0-1954 GCA_039182345.1 Pseudomonadota bacterium | reverse complement strand
GTTCTTCGCGGCGGGCCCCCTGGAAGGCGCGCTGACCGCAAAAGGCATCGGCCTCGTGCCGCCAGCCGACAAGGCGCGGCAGCTGGGCTATGGGTCCATCGAGACCACGCTCGACACCCTTGAGGCGCACCTTAAAGCCTCCACCTTCATGGCGGGCGACACTTTCTCGGCCGCCGACATCTATGGCGGCTCACAGCTCCTTTACGGGATGATGTTCAAAACCGTGGACGAGCGACCCGCGTTCACCGCCTATAAGGAACGCCTTGTCCAACGCCCTGCCTTCGGCCGCGCCAACAGCCTTGATGAGGCCGCTGCCGCAAACGGCTGAGCGTGCGCACCCTTGCCGTTGCGGCCCGAAAAAGCCGTGGCGGGCTGTGGGCATTAGTCATTTGTTAACGCTGTTCGCACACCGTTTTTATGAACGCTGCGCATCACGACGCAGCGCGGGCGTGACGGTCAAAAGTCGCTGAACGGCTTTGGCGCTGCGACCCATTACAAAACGGCACGACGCTTTCGCCGCCGCACCGTCCCGGTGTGTGCGGGCAAGCTTCAAGGCGAGGCATATGGTGGGTCAAACACAGCGCTTGGAACGGGCGACCATTGTCGCACAGTTCCGCCAGGACAAAGGGGCGCCGCCCCCACGCAAAGGCCCCGCGAGCGAACTGTCTTGCGAGGTTTTGGCGCTCCTTGGGCATGAGTTGATGCGCGCCCTCTCGGTAAGGGACGAGGCGGATCGGGCAGGCAGGACCCTTGCCCTCGACCCTCCGCAAACGCCCACCGACCCGGAGGCAAAGACAAGCGCTGACAGGCTGGCCCTTCCGGCCACCGCCGCTCGCCTTCCAAAGCCGAAGCCGAAACTGGCGGCCCCGAAACTCGCCGACCCAAGACCTGCCGCCAAAGCCGCTCCGCGACCCGCGGCCCCACGGCCGTCCGCCGAGGGCACAAAGGCGAAGGCGGTGCCTGAGCGACAACCGGTCAGCACGCACAGGGCGTTGGTGGTGGGCGGCGACGCCGAGGCCGCCCACGGCCGGCCCAGCGATGCGGCCCGGTTCGACAGGGCGCTCCTGTTGCGCGACACGCGGCGTGTGTGGATGCGCGGCACCTTCAAGGCCAAGCCCCACGCGCTGATCATCGTGTCGGTGCGTTTGGCGCGTGTGCCTGGTGCCAATGCCCCTGGCGCGGCGCGCCTTCTTGCCCAAAGCCAGTCCGCAGTGGCAAGCGCGGTCAAAGCCATTGCCCCGGTCTACAGGTTCGACGAGATGGCCATCGCCTCCATTTTGCCGGAGATCTCGCTGCGCCAGGCGGAGATGATTTGTCAGGCAATGCGTGGGGCTGTGGCCCAAAAAAGCGCGCCTCACCCCTCCTCGCCGCTGATCTTTTCGGCAGGGGCCGTCGCCATCCATAGGGATGAGGACCCGGTCAATGCGGTGTGTCTGGCAGAGCGGTGCTACACCCTTGCCGCCCGCTCAGGCGGCAGCCGCGTGGTGGCGGAAACGGACGCTGAGGTGCGCAGCACACGGCGCACCCACTGCGCCCAGTTGATGGCGGACGTCCCGGCTTGACGCGCGCCCTGGGCGGGACCGCCTACTCGGCGGCCGCCTTCAGCTCCACCGATTCGCCGCATCCGCAGGCCGACACTTCGTTCGGGTTCTGGAAGATGAAGCCTGAGCGGAACTTCGTGACCTCATAGTCCATCCGCGAGCCCAGGAGGAACAGGACGGCCGCCTTGTCGATGAAGACGCGTGCGCCGTCGGCCTCCACCACCTCGTCCTTGGGGTCGGCTTCGGTGACGGCGTCCATGGTGTATTCCATGCCCGCGCAACCGCCCTTTTTGATCCCCACCCTCAGACCTGCCATGGGCGGCTCGGCACGGCTCATCAAGTCGCGGACGCGCTCTGCCGCCACGTCGGACAGGGTCATCACTTGCGGTCTCAGCATGGCCTTACTCCAGGCT
>JBCDCF010000803.1:0-1958 GCA_039182345.1 Pseudomonadota bacterium | reverse complement strand
GCATGACGGTGGGGGAGTTGGAAACCCTCGTCCGCCTGGCCATTCCAGCCATCTTGATTTTGTTCAACAACGGCCATTTCGGCTGGATCAAAGGTCTTCACCGCCTCAAAGGCCACAACCAGACCTTTGGGGTGGACTTTACGCCGCCGCGCGGCCAAGCCATCGCAGAGGCGTTCGACATAACGGCGTGGACCGCCAAGACGCCGTCGGAACTGGACGGAGCGCTGGCCAAAGCCTTCGCCCACAAAAAAGGGCCTGTGCTCATCGACGTGCACGTGGAATCCATCGCCGACAGGGTGCCGCCGGTCTACTCCTGGCTCACCAAGCGGGGCGTTGATCCGCTCAGCCTTGATGCCAAACAGGTGGGATATCGCTAGCCGCGCTTGCGGGGAGCCCCCACAGGCCACCATAAAGGCGGCGCCGGCCCGGTCGGCGACCCCACACAAAAGGAGACCTTGAGATGAGCGATTTGACGGCCGTGTTTGAGCGTTTCGGCTTCACCGCCGATGACGTCACTGGCGGCGACCTGGCCGTCACCTCCCCCATCGACGGGGCGGTCATTGCAAGGCTTCGGCAAACGCCCATGGAGGACATGCCAACCATCATCGCCAAGGCCAGCGAAGCGTTCAAAGTCTGGCGGGAGACGCCCGCTCCTGTCCGCGGCGAACTGGTGCGCCTTTGGGGTGAGGAGTTGCGTGCCGCCAAGGCCGACATTGGCCACATCATCTCCGTGGAGGTGGGCAAGATAGTCGAGGAAGGTCTCGGCGAGGTGCAGGAGGCCATCGACATTGCCGATCTTGCGGTGGGCCAGTCCCGCCAGATGTTCGGCAAGACCATCGTGTCGGAACGCCCCGGCCACAGAATCATGGAGCAGTATCACCCCATCGGCCCTGTGGCGATCATCACGGCCTTCAACTTCCCCTGCGCCGTGTTTGCCTGGAATGCGACCATGGCGTTGATTGCCGGCAATCCGATCCTCTTCAAACCGTCGGAAAAGTCGCCCTTGTCGGGCCTTGCCACCTTCAATGCGCTGCAAAGGGCCATCGCCCGGTTCGGCAAGGCGCCTGAAGGGTTGGCCCAGGCCATCATCGGCGGGGTTGCCCAATCCTCAGCGCTGGTGGAAAGCCCGGCCATCCCGGTGGTGTCGGCCACAGGCTCCACCCGCATGGGCCGCGTCGTCGGGGCGAAAGTGGCGGAACGGTTCGGCAAACGCATTCTGGAACTTGGCGGCAACAACGCCATGGTGGTCACCAAGAATGCCGATCTTGGACTTGCCGTGCGCGCCATCTTGTTCAGCGCCGTCGGCACTGCGGGGCAGCGCTGCACGTCGCTGCGCCGGGTCATCGTGGACAAGACGGTCAAGGAAGCGCTTCTGGAGAAGGTGGTCGCCGCTTACGAAAGCCTGAATATCGGCAACCCGCTCGAGCCAGGTAACCTTGTGGGCCCCCTCGTGGACAAAGGCGCGTACGAGGCCTTCACCACCGCCATCGACAAGGCAAAGGCCGATGGCGGCACGGTCCTCACAGGGGGCGAGCGGGTGCATGGGGAAGCCCTGCCCGAGGCTTACTATGTGCGCCCCGCCATTGTGGACATGCCCGCGCAAACCCCGGTGGTGCAGGACGAGACCTTTGCGCCGCTTCTTTACATCCTCACCTACGAGGGTGACTTGGACACAGCCATCCACATCCACAACGATGTGCCCCAGGGCCTGTCCTCCTGCATCTTCTCCGACAATCTGCGCGAGGTGGAGCGGTTCGTCTCCGCCGCAGGGTCTGACTGCGGGATGGCCAACGTCAATATCGGCCCGAGCGGTGCGGAAATCGGCGGCGCATTCGGCGGGGAGAAGGAAACCGGCGGCGACAGGGAGAGCGGGTCGGACGCGTGGAAGCAATACACGCGCCGCACCACCAATACCATCAACTACTCGACCGAGTTGCCATTGGCCCAAGGGATCAACT
>JBCDCF010000802.1:0-1959 GCA_039182345.1 Pseudomonadota bacterium | reverse complement strand
GCCACCGTCCACCACCTTGCCAACCGCACGGCAATGGTGGCGCTCACACAGCCTGAGCGTCAGGTGCTTGCCAACTGGCGTGAGGAGATGTCGACGACGGCGGTGCTTTTCATGTGTACCGCAGGGGTGATCATCGTCGTCGTTTATGCCTTTTACGCCCAGTCCGCCCGGGCGCGGGAGGCGGACATGATCTACACCTCCACCTCCACGCGGATCGATACGGCGCTGACCCGTGGCCGCTGCGGGCTGTTCGACTGGGATGTGGCGCGCGGCCGCATGTTCTGGACTCGCTCCATGTTCGAGGTGCTCGGCATGCCGCCCCGCAACGAGTTGATGGGCTTTCGCGAGGTTTCCGCGCTGGTCCACCCCGACGATGGCGGCCTTTACGACCTTGCAGAGCGCCAGCTCACGTCAGGGGATACGGTGCTCGACCGCACCTTGCGCATGCGCCATGCGGACGGGCGTTGGATTTGGCTCAGAATGCGCGCCGAGATGGTGACGGACGAGGCCTCGGGCCGCCCTCACCTCATCGGTGTCGCCCTTGATATCACTGAGCAAAAGCGCCTTGCCGAACTCTCCCAGACGGCGGACATGCGCCTGCGCGATGCCATTGAGACCGTCTCGGAGGCGTTCGTGCTGTGGGACGCGCAAAACCGGCTCGTCATGTGCAACACCAAGTATCAGCAGATGCACAATCTGCCCGATGATGCGGTCAAGCCAGGCACGCCTTATCACGTGGTGATCGAGGCAGCGCTTCAGCCGGTCGTCTCCTCCCACTTCCTAGGCACGTCGGGCGGGCCGGACGATGAGCGCTCCTACGAGGCAGAGCTTGCCGGCGGGCGCTGGCTTCAAATCAACGAGCGGCGCACCAAGGATGGCGGCTTCGTGTCGGTGGGGACGGACATCACCACCTTGAAGAACCACGAAGAGCGCTTGATGGAGTCCGAAAAGCGCCTCAGGACCAACGTGACGGAGCTTGAGCGCAACCGCCGCAAGCTGCAAAGCCAGACCGACCAGCTGGGCGAGTTGGCGGAAAAGTATGCCGCGGAGAAGACGAAGGCGGAGGACGCCAACCGCGCCAAGTCAGAGTTTTTGGCCAACATCTCCCACGAGTTGCGCACGCCTTTGAACGCCATCATCGGCTTTTCGGAGATCATGCAGAACCAGATGTTCGGCGCCCTCGGCGCACCGAAGTACGAGGAGTATTGCGGCGACATTCACCACTCGGGCACCTATCTCCTCGGCGTCATCAACGACATTTTGGACATGAGCCGTATCGAGGCCGGTCAGGTGGATCTGTCGGTGGAGACGGTGGACCTTGCCGAACTCTTCACGGAGGCAACGCGCATCATGACTCCGACGTCGGCGGAGAAGAACATCACCCTTGCCTCCGCCATTTCCGAAGGCATGCGCATTGATGTGGACAGGCGGGCCATGAAGCAGATCCTCCTCAACCTCATGTCCAACGCTGTGAAGTTCACCCCCCATGACGGCTGCGTCACCACGCGCGCCCGCCTTGAGAGAGACTTTGTGGTGGTGGCTGTGGAGGACAACGGCATCGGCATCCCCCAGAGGGAGCTGGACCGTCTGGGTCAACCGTTCGTGCAGGTGGAGAACCAGTTCACCAAGACCCACCAGGGGTCGGGCCTCGGCCTTGCTATTGCCCGCTCGCTGACAGAGCTGCACCGCGGCAAGATGGACATTCAGTCCGAGGTGGGCAAAGGCACGACGGTCACCGTCCGCCTCCCAAGGGACAACGGCGAAAACCGCCCCGCCTAACAAATCCAAGCGGCTGTCAAAATCTCCGCAGACGTTCTCGCGTGAGAACCGACGACCCCACCTGCCTCCATCACAGTTCCTTTGGAGAGATGAAGCCTGACGTTCCTTCGGAGCCGACATCTGCAGAACCCCGCGGGGCGGGGCGCGGGGGAAGGGCCAAGAGCGCCGCCGGGCGTGGGG
>JBCDCF010000801.1:0-1960 GCA_039182345.1 Pseudomonadota bacterium | reverse complement strand
GACGGGTGTGGCCGCGCTCGCGGTGGTGAACTTCGCAGTGGCCAACTCCGCCGCTGATGCCGCCGCACAGCTCGGCAACGGTATGATGCTGACGCAGTTCGGCGTCACCCTTTACACCAGCCCCCTGAAGTGGGTGGTGATGCTGGCCCCGCTGGCCTTCATCTTCCTATTCACCTTTAAGATCCAGTCCATGTCCGCGGGCATGGCGCAGATCATGTTCTGGACGTTCGCCGGTCTGATGGGGATCTCGCTGTCCTCCATCTTCCTGGTCTACACGTCCGAATCCATCGTGCGCGTGTTCTTCATCACCGCAGCCGCCTTCGCCGGTCTCAGCCTCTTCGGCTACACCACGAAGAAGGACCTGTCGGGCTGGGGATCGTTCCTGGTGATGGGCCTCATCGGCATCATCATCGCCATGCTGGTGAACATTTTCCTTCAGTCGTCTGCGCTGCAGTTCGCCATCTCGGTGATCGGCGTCCTGGTGTTCGCTGGCCTCACCGCCTACGACACGCAGAGGATCAAGGAATCGTATTCGGTGAACGACGATGGCTCCGTGACCAGCCGCAAGGCCATCATGGGTGCCCTGTCGCTCTACCTGAACTTCATCAACATGTTCATGATGCTCCTGTCGCTGTTCGGCAACCGCGAGTAGTCAGTTCACACCGCCTCTGGCGGAGAGGGCGCGGGGCTTGGCTCCGCGCCTTTTTTGTGTCCCCTGTCCCCGCCATCCCTTGCGCATGATGGGGCGAAACCAAAACTCTCCCCCACGGTCTTGATGGGGGTATGGTCATGCCACGATTGTTCACTGCCCTTACCGTGCCCGACGAAGCGCGCATGTGGTTGACGGCCGTTCGCGGCGGGCTCCGCAGCGCCCGCTGGATCGAGCCTGAGAACTACCACATCACCTTGCGCTTCATCGGCGATGTGGATGAGCCCACCGCCGATGAGGTCCACCACGCCTTGAGCCGGATCGAGAGGCCGCCCGTCACCGTGACGCTGAACGGCTACGGCAGCTTTGGCTCCAAAAGGCCCCACTCCGTCTTCGTGCGTGTGGAGCCGTCCCCTCAACTCCTCGACCTTCAGGCCGCTCAGGAGCGGGCGCTTCAGCGCATCGGCCTTCCTGCTGAGGCCCGCAAGTTCACCCCCCACGTCACAATCGCACGGGTCAAGGGCTCCACCGCGAAGGAGGTGGCGGGCTGGCTGTCCATGCGCGGCGACCTTCAGGTGGCGCCTTATACGGCGGGCGAGTTCGTGCTGATGTCGTCCAGGGACTCTTACGGCGGCGGCCCTTATGTGGTGGAGGAGCGTTATCCTCTAGGCCTTGCCGCGGCCGCCTGAAGCGCCTCAGACGGGGTCGGCCGACAGACCCAGCAGCGACAGGCTCTGTGCGAAGTGGGCCGACACGGGCGCGGAGACCTCAAGCGTCCCGCCGGCAGGGTGCGGCACGCGGATGCGCCGTGCGTGAAGGTGCAGGCGGTTCTGGATGCCGCCAGGCAGCGCCCAGTTCTCCACGTCGAAATACTTCGAATCGCCAAGGATGGGCGCGCCAAGATAGGCACAGTGCACGCGCAGCTGATGGGTGCGCCCTGTCACAGGGTGAAGGCCAAGGAGCGAGAGCTGGCCGGCCCTGTCCAGCATTTCATAGTCGGTGATGGCGCGCTGGGCCTCCTTGGTGCGGTTCTTCAAGACCGCCATGCGCTCTGAATCGCGCGTGTCCCTCGCAAGCCAGGTGGAAAGGCGCCCCGATTCGGGCGAAGGGTGGCCGCGGGTCAGCGCCAGATAGTCCTTATGGGCATCGCGGCCGCGGAACGCCTCCCCAAGGGCTGCGGCGGCACGGCGCGACAGGGCGACCACAAGAACGCCCGTGGTCTCCCTGTCGAGCCTGTGGACCAGGCGCGGCTTGCGGCCCTTGCGGTCGCGCCAGGCCTCGAGCATCCCATCCACATGGCGGGAGAGGCCG
>JBCDCF010000800.1:0-1961 GCA_039182345.1 Pseudomonadota bacterium | reverse complement strand
GCGTTGCCGCAGGCGTTCCGGGGCGCGGCGAGTACTTGAAGGAGTAGGCGGCCGCGTAGCCGACGGTGCGCACAAGGTCCATCGTCGCCTCAAAGTCCGCATCGCTCTCGCCTGGAAAGCCCACAATGAAATCGCCGGACAGGGCAAGGTCGGGCCGGGCGGAGCGGATGGTCGCAATCAACGCCACATAGGAGGCGGCGGTGTGCTTGCGGTTCATGGCTCTCAGCACACTGTCGGCGCCCGACTGCACGGGAAGGTGCAGGTAAGGCATCAGCTTAGGCGCATCGCGATGGGCGGCAATCAGGCTCTCGTCCATGTCGTTCGGGTGGCTTGTGGTGTAACGCAGGCGGAAAAGGCCATCGATCTTGGACAAGGCGGCGATGAGGTCGGCAAGGCGCGCCGTCCCGCCTCTCCCATCAGCGCCATGATAGGCGTTGACGTTCTGGCCCAGCAGCGTCACCTCGCGCACGCCGGCATCGGCCAGCCTTTGGGCCTCGTCGACAATGTGGGCCACAGGCCGTGAGACCTCGGCGCCGCGGGTGTAAGGCACCACGCAGAACGAGCAGAACTTGTCGCACCCTTCCTGCACGGTCAGGAATGCGCTCACCCCGCGCGAGGCAATCACCTTGCGGGCCGGCGCTGCCAGGTGGTCGAACTTGTCCTCGGCCGGAAAGTCCGTGTCGACAGGCTTTGCCCCGGCCTCGGCCTTTTTCAAAAGGTCGGGCAGGCGGTGATAGGACTGGGGGCCGACCACGAAATCCACACGCGGCTGGCGCTTGATGATCTCAGCGCCCTCGGCTTGGGCAACGCAGCCTGCAATGCCGATCATGGCCGGTGCACCGTCAGCGCCCCTGGTCTCCTTCAGCCGGCCAAGCTCTGAATAGACCTTTTCGGCCGCCTTTTCGCGGATGTGGCAGGTGTTGAGGAGGATGAGGTCGGCGCCGTCCGCCTCGTCCGTCATCTCATAGCCTTCGCGGGCCAGCTGGTCGGCCATGCGCGTGGCATCATAGACGTTCATCTGGCAGCCATAGCTCTTGATGAAGGCGCGCTTGCTCATGCCGGCTCTCGCTTCAAGCGGCCAGCCGTCGCCTCGCCCATGAGGCGTCGCACGGTCTCTTCGGCCGTGCGGGCGGTCTGTTTGCGGTCGGCGCCATCGCCGAAGGGCAGCGCGTCGCCCCAGGCCACATCCACGTCGATCTCTCCATGTTTGAGCACCCACCACAGGTGGGAGGCCATTTCCATATCGCCGTACCACGCGATGCGCGGTTTGTGGAACCTGCCGATGGGCAAGCCATGCAACTGGGTATAGTTGACCGCCAGCGGCTGCACGGTGACGGTGTCACCGCCGGAGATGGCCTTCGCCGCCCCGCCCACAAGCGCCGTGCGGAAGGGAAGGACGTGAATGCCGTTGCTGGAGGTGCCTTCGGCAAACAGCACAAGAACGTCGCCCCCTGACAGACGGTCCGCAATGGTCTTTGCCACATGGCCCGTCTGGGCCCGCCGCTCCCGCTCAACGAAGACGGAGCGTTGCAGCTTGGCAAAAAGGCCGAACACTGGCCACGTCGCCACCTCCGACTTGGCGATGAAGGAGAGCGGCATCAGCGCCCCGAGGACGGTGATGTCGAGCCAGGAGACATGGTTGGCCACCACAAGAAGGGGCCTGTCGGGCGAGGGCGTTCCGTGCTGATGGATGCGAATGCCGATGAGGCGCGTTGCGGCCCTGTGCCAGAGGAGCGGCAGGGTGCGCGCCATCTTGCGCCGCTTCAGCCCCAGCGCGATCAACTGCAAAGGGATCAGCGCCAGGGACAGTAGCGTCAGCCCGACGATGACGAAGACGGCTCTGATTGTCGCCACGTCCACCCTTTCCATCTGCCGCCGGCACGGTAAGGCCGGCAACATCGCGCGCGAGTTTTCACAATGCGGCAAAGACGCCGTTTGGCAAGCGTCTCCACGGGTCTAAT
>JBCDCF010000799.1:0-1966 GCA_039182345.1 Pseudomonadota bacterium | reverse complement strand
CTTCAGGGCCGTCAGCCCCGTATCCCACAAACCGGCCCGCGAGATGCCGTTGGCCGCATAGACCGCCATCGCCACAGGCGGCGTGATGGCCGACAAAATGGCGTAGTAGAAGACGAACATGTGCGCCGCCTCCACCATCACGCCGAGCTTGACGAGGGCCGGCACAAGGAGCGCCACCTGGACGATGTAGGCAGGTGTCGTCGGCATCCCCATGCCAAGGATGATCCCTGCAATCATCGTGAGCACCAGGGCAAGCACCAGCGAGTCTTGGGAGACGAGGATGACGAGCTGGGTGAACTCCGTGCCGAGATTGGTCAGCGTGATAGTGCCGACCACAATGCCCGCGCACGCGCAGGCGAGCGCCACGGGCACAGCGTTCTGCGCCCCGATGATCAGCGCTTCGGGGATGGTGGCAAGGGTGATGTCCTTGCGGGTGGATTTGCGCAGGAGCGCCGTCGGCACCACCGAGACAATGCCCGCCAGCGCCGACAAGGGTGCGCTGTAGCCTGACAGAAGCGTGCCGATGATGATGATCAGCGGCAGGAAGAGGTGCCCCCTCTCCCACAACACTGTGGACAGGCGCGGCAACTCTGAGCGCGGCAGCCCCACCATCCCCGTGCGCTTGGCCTCGAAGTGCACGGCCATGAAAAGGGCGACGTAGTAAAGGACGGCCGGACCCAGCGCGAAGGCGGCCACCTGAAGATACGAGATCCCCAAGAACTCGGCCATCACGAAGGCGGCCGCCCCCATGATGGGCGGCATGATCTGCCCGCCTGTGGACGCCACCGCCTCCACAGCGCCTGCGAATCCGCGGCGATAGCCGATGCGGTGCATCAATGGGATGGTGAAGACGCCCGTCGTCATCACATTGGCGGTGGCGCTGCCTGAGACGGAGCCGAAAAGCCCGCTCGTCACGCACGCCACCTTGGCAGGGCCGCCAGCTGTGTGGCCGGTCAGGCTCATGGCAAAATCCATGAACAGCCTGCCGGCGCCCGACCGCTCCACCAACGCCCCGAAGATGATGAAGAGCACGATGTAGGTGGCCGACACCCCGAGGGGGATGCCGAAGATACCCTCGGTGGTGAGGTACAATTGGTCGATGACGATTTCTAAGCTGAAGTCTCGCCAGAACAGCGCGTACAGAAGAAACACCGCAGCCGTCCCAGGCAACGCCCAGCCCACCGCGCGGCGGGTCGCCTCCAAGATGAAGATGATGGCGGCAACGCCGAAAATGAAGTCTTCCGTCCTCAGATCATCCACATAGTACATGCGGTTGACGAGGTAATCGTACATGACGATGGGGTAGAGCGACGCGGCAAGCGCGCCGGCCAAAAACAAAAGGTCGAAAAAGCCTGGTGTCTCGTCAGGCGGGCGCCGGCCGCGCAAGGGCAGCATCAAGAACGCCAGCGCCAAGACGAAGGTCAGGTGGACGGCGCGGAAGATCTGCGCATCCGGCGGGCCGAAGAAGGCCACGTAAAGATGGTAGCACGACATGGTGAACGCGACCGCCGCGATGGCAGCCGCGCCCCAATTGCGTGTCATCTGGTTCAGCATGGTGCGCGCCGGCGGACCGCCGGCGCCAGAGGTCTCGCTCAGCTTGCGCCCTGCTCCTCATAAAAGCGCTTGGCGCCTTCGTGCATGGGAACACCAATGTCGCGCGCCATGCCTTCGGGGGTGGCGCTCTCCATGGCTTTGGCGATGGCCGCAAGGTCGCCGACATTGGCGTTGATGTGGGTCAGAACGTTGTAGACCACGTCAGCGTCCAGCGAGCAGCGGGCGATGATGTGGGTGGCGTAGCCGATGGTCGGCACGTCGGCATCCTGGCCGGGGTAGCTTCCGGCGGGGATCATGATGCGCTTATAGCCGGGGTTCAGGGCCTGCATCTTCTCAAGGGACGAATCGGGGATCGGCACGATCTTCACGTCGCGGGCGCTGGCAAGGTCCATGATGGCGCCTGCAGGAACGG
>JBCDCF010000798.1:0-1967 GCA_039182345.1 Pseudomonadota bacterium | reverse complement strand
GGCCCATTGGGGCCGCCGAAGATCACACGGCTAGGATCGCGATCAAAACTCGACACGGCACTCTCGATGGACGCTAATGTACTGCGTCCTTGGTTGAGGAGTGCACGCAAATCGTCAAGCCCACCGCGCGAGAACTTGGCAAGTCCGCCGGCGATTTGGTCCGCCCGTGACGCAAATGCTGCAGCCACCGACCGAACCGCCCCGGCAGCGTTGCTCACATTGGCCACAAGCGACTGGACCGGACCGTCCAGCAGCGTGTCGATCCTGTCCACGACACCGCCCACCCTTTGGGAAGCCCCCTCAAGATTGCGCACGATCCTCTTGGCGCCTTCGATGACCTCTTTCACCGCGCCGTCTTCCTGCCCAAGGCCCGACAGACCGTCGGCAAGGTTGCGCGCGGCATCCACCGCATTGTCGATGGCCGCCCCGATCTCGGCACTGCGTGAGCCGACGGCCGCCGCCGCCTGACGCACATCGGCAAGGATGGCGTTTATGGTGGCCACATCCACCGCCGTCACAGTGTTGCGGATGGCACCGACGGCCTCAGACACGCCTTCCACGATGCCTGACAGGCGCGGGCCCACATTGGCGAGCTCCCCTGCGAAGGTGGCAGCATCCTGGATGACGCTGGAGATCTCACCCACCCGCGCGGCAACGGCCGTTGCAACGGTGTCCACCTGTCGGGCCGCACTTCCTGCGGTGGCAACGATGGTGGTGATGTCGCCGCGGGCCTCAGACAGGGTGAGGGAGACCCCTTCGATGTTGGTGATGATGGAGCGGATGGCGTCAGGGTCGATGGCCTCAAGCACGGCGCCCGTGTTGACAATGCCCGGCCGTACGCTTTCCAGAAGCGGCTGCAATTGGGCGGCAAAGGTGCGTGCATCCGAGAGGCTCGACCGGGCATCCTGTAGAGCCGCCGACACAGTATCGAGTTCGCCCGCAAGCCGGCTAGCAATGCGCTCAGCGTCCGCCGAGGCCGCCTCCACCGACTGGGCGATGGTGGCAATGCGCGGGCTCTGCTCGGCAAGGGCGGACATGAAGGTGCGCGCATCCTCGATCAAGGCGTTGAGGGCTGCCGGATCGATGGACTGAAGGGCGTCCGACACATTGGTAAGGCCTGGCCGCAAGGTGTCGATCAGCTCGGGCAGGCCGTCGGCAAAGGTGCGTGCGCTGGTGGCGGCGGCCGACACCTGGTCGATGATGCCCGTGATCTCAGGCACCTTGACCGAAACCGCGCCGACGACACTGTCCACCTGTGTCGCCACCTGGTTGGCGGTGGTGATGAGGCGGGTCAAAGGCTCGCTTTGGCTGGCGATGGCGCTGGAGAAGGTGCGCGCATTCTCCACGATTTCGCTGATGGCCTCGGGGTCGATGGCACTCAGTGTGGCCGACAGGTTTTCAATGCCTGGCTGCACGGCGTCCACCAGGCCTGGCAGGCGGTCGGACGTGGTGCGCACGTTGGCAAGGGCGGCCGACGCATCGTCCAGCGCCTGGGCAATGGCCTGGTCCCGTGCGGCAATGGTCTGGCTCACCGTCCTTGCATTCTCAGCCACCGTACGGGCCGAGGCGACGGTGGCCGACACCCCGTCGACGATTTCGGTGATCCGCGGCACTTCGGCAGCAAGGCGCGCGCTGATGGCCCGTGCGTCATCGACGACGCCTGACACCGCGGCAGGGTCGATGGCGCTGAGGACGGCAGAGAGGTTGTCCACCGCCGGCTGAAGGTTTTCCGTCATGGCCGGCAGACTTGCCGCAAACGTTTCCGCCGACGAGGCAGTGGCTTGCACACTGTCGAGGATGGTGCCGAACTGTGGCGTGCGTTCGGAAATGGCGGTGGCAACGGTCTCCACGGCGCCTGCTGCAGCGTTTGCGCTGGTGATGAGGGCAGAGAGGGGCTCACGCTGTTCGGCAAGCCCCGCCATGAAGGACTGAGCGTCCGTCACAATCGCATCCACCGATTGGGGATC
>JBCDCF010000797.1:0-1970 GCA_039182345.1 Pseudomonadota bacterium | reverse complement strand
TTGCCTGCGGGCGAGTAGGCCAGGATCTTGCCCCGCGTGTCAGGCTCGTCGAGGGGGATCAACTCCTCCTCATAGTCGAACCCGAAATGGTCGAGCACGAGCCAGGCCCGCATGGACCAGCTGGAATAGTTCTTGTTGCCCAGAATAATGGTGTATTTCATCGCTCGGTCCATTGCCGCCGTCTCGCCCGCCCGTCGGGCCGTCCTGGCGGGGTGAAGCCCGCCGATTACGCTCACCGGTCACACGCGGCCCGCAATGGGCACGTGGATCGGGTCCACCTGATACCGGAGGGGCCATGGCCGTCCCCAGTGCGCACACTCAATCCATTATCAGCACGATCTTGGCGTTGACCACAGCCCGTGCGCCCAAATCCATCTGTCCGTCCGAGGTGGCACGCCATCTGGCCGCCGATGAGAAAGGGTGGAGAGCCTTGATGCCTGCCGTGCGCGCGGCGGCTGCCACACTGGCGATGTCAGGAGAGATCTCCGTCACTCAGAGGGGGTCCCCTGTTGATGCAATGACCGCAAAGGGTCCGATCCGACTGGCGCGCGGGCGCTCCGGTCCACAATGAGCGCGTGTGTCGCTGGCGGGGCCTTCGAGGCGGTCTCGGTGGTGTTCCGAGGGCCCGGGAACAGGCTGTCGCTCTGCCCATCGAGGTAATAAAGGGCAAGGGCAAGGTACTCACGCACCGCGGTGTTGACCATCAACAGCCCCTTGCCGGCCGAGGCTTCGATGGCCCGCCAGAGGGGTCGCTCGTCGGTCAAATTGTCCACCGGCCAGGCAATGGGCTCGGGCCAACCGGCGGCCCGGAAGGCGCCCATGGCGCGCGGCATGTGCCAGGCTGAAGTGACGAGGATGTAGCTCTCGTCTGGCTTGGGCAGCACAAGGTCGTAGCTGTAGCGCGCATTGTCCCAAGTGGAGGCGGCGCGCGCTTCAATCACCATGCGCGATTTGTCGATGCCGAGTTCGCGCAAGAGCGCGGCCATCAACTCCGCACCAGAGCGGGGGAAGGGCGGGAACGGACCGTCTGAGATGATGATCTTCGTGTCGGGGAAGCGCCTTGCAAGGGAGGCCGCCGCAATCACCCTGTCGGCTCGGTCGTTGAGGGTGACCTGGTTGTGCTCATGGGTTTTGCGCGCCTCCACCGCACCGCCAAGGAGGATGATGCCCGCAGGCTCCTGCGTGGTGCCCTGGAAGGGAAAGCGTGCCTCCAAGGGCCGCAACAGGAGCTGCCCCACAGGAAGCACCCCACAGGCGACGAACGCCACAACGCCCGCCCCCATCAACAAGAGCCCCACCCGGCGAAAGCCGATGATGCCGATCAACAATCCGGCGATCAAAAGGATGAGGATGAAGTTTGAGGGCCTCAGCCCGAGAAAGACAATGTCAGCGGCATTCACGAGGACGGGCCATCCCATTGCGGTGCGAAAGCGGGATCAATCACGCGCCCGCCTGGCGTTGCAAGGGCTGAGATGGCCTGCCGCTCGGCAAGCGACAATTCGACCGTCTGGGCCTGAAGGTTCACCACCACCCTTTCCACAGATCCGCTCTTGGGAATGGCGATGACGCGCTCCTGGCCAATGAGCCAGGCAATGGCGATGACCGAGGCGTGGACGCCGTGACGGTCGGCAATCTCGGCAATGACGGGGTTGGTGAGGGTGCGCCCGCGCGCCAGGGGGCAGTAGGCGGTAAGGCCCATATTGTGCCGCTCAAGGGCGCCGAGCACCTTCGATTGGTCCAGGAAGGGGTGATACTCCACCTGGTTGACGGCAAGGGGATAGCGGGCAAGGGACACCGCCTCATCCAGCAACTTGACGGGAAAATTCGACACGCCGATGGCCCTGGCAAGGCCGCGCTGCTTCACATCGCACAGGGCCTTGATGGCTTCGGCCAAAGGCACGTCCGCGTTGGGCCAGTGGATCAGATAAAGGTCCAACTGATCGAACCCCAGGCGCTGCAGTGAGGCTTCG
>JBCDCF010000796.1:0-1975 GCA_039182345.1 Pseudomonadota bacterium | reverse complement strand
CGAAAGTCGAACACCCGCGCGGGAAGGTCGACCCTATAGGCGAACGGGAAGCGCCTTGCGATGGCGTCCACATGCTCGGCATCGACAATCTTCACGCCTGGGGCGCGCAGCAACTCCTCCACCCAGGGCGATTGTGCGGCGGTGACTGTGGCAACGGCGTCCACCTGGTCGGCAAGGAGGGCGTCGGCCGCCTCCTTTCCGCCAATCTCTAGAAGGGTGACGGTGTTGGTGTAGCCCATCAGCTGGAGGACATCTTCCACCAGCACCCGCGTGCCGCTGCCCTCCCCACCGGCGGCAAGGCGCAGCCCCGGGCGGCTGAAGAGATCGGTGAGGTTGCCCTCGCTCCGGCTGAACACCCAGAACGGCTCGATGGCAAGGCTGGCAAGGGAGCGAAGGGGCGTGCTTTCAGGCGGCGGGTAGCCCACGCCCCCTTGGATGAAGGCCGCATCCACAGGATCCTCGCCCTCCAAGAGGCTGAGATTTTCCACCGACCCCGCGGTCTCCACAAGCTCCACGTCAAGCCCGTGGCCGCGCAGGTTCCAGGCAAAGCGATCGCCCAGATTGTCGTAAAAGCCGCCGGCGGTTCCCGTGGCAAGGCGGATGCGGTCCGGCGGCGCTGGGTCGATGAGAAGCCAGGCAAGGGCAAGGCCGCCGGCCGTCAACAGGACGACGGTGGCAATATAAACAAAGCGCACCGTCGGCGCCGACTGGGGGGCGGGAGGGCTGGTCTTGCGGGTCGTCTGTGGCGCGGTGTCTGACATCGGTTGGCTGATCGCTGTCGCGTTGCACCACGGCACGAAACGTGGGCTGTGGGGATGGCATATCAGCCTGTAAGGGGGCGCCGTCAACGACCCCGGTTTGCCTGGCCTTTGGGGCGCCCGCCGCTCCAACGCCTCAATGCGCCCAAATCTTTGGCTTGTGTCGCCAATCGATTGGGCTCATTTTGCCGATCCAATGATCAAAAGAGTTCATAGGGAGACGACGATGAGATTGACGTACCTTGGCGTTGCCGCCATCGGCCTGGCGGTGGCCGCCGGCCCCGCCTCCGCGCAAGACCTGAAGCTGATGACCGGCACGCAAGGCGGTTCCTGGTATCCTCTGGGCGGTGCGATCCAGGCGATTGTGGAAGGCAACATGGACGGTGCGTCCGTTCAGGTCCTCCCTGGCGCCGGCATTGCCAACGTGAAGGCGGTGGAAGCCGGCAAAGTGGACATGGGCTTTGCCAACTCCGTCTCCACGGTGGACGCCATTGAGGGGAATGCCCCCTTCGACACCAAGGCGACGGACGTGTGCAACGTCGCGACCCTCTACCCGCAATACTTCCAGATTGTGGCGCTCGCCGATTCGGGCATTGAGTCCCCTGAAGACCTTGGCGACAAGGCCGCCGCCATCCAGCCCAAGGGCAACACGGGTGAGGCGATCACCGCCCACCTTCTGAAGTCCCATGGGATGAGCTATGACCAGCTCCCCCGCGTGAACCACGGCTCCTATTCGGATTCAGTCGCCCTGATGAAGGACGGCAATGCCGAGTTCTTCACCCTTGGCACCACCGTGCCGGCAGGTGCCATCATGGACCTTGCCAGCGCCCGCGATGTGAAGATCGTACCGATCCCCGACTCCTCCCTTGAGAAGATGCAGGCGCTGAACCCCGGCTATAAGCGCATCATGATCCCCGCCGGCAGCTATCCCGGCCAGGATGCTGATGTGCCCACCATCGGCTACGCCACCCACATCATCGCCCGCTGCTCGCTGGACCCTGATGTGGTCTACAACGTTCTGACCCACATCAACGCCAACGTTGGCGACCTTGCGGCCATTGCCAAAGCCATGGAGAGCGCCACCCCTGAAGGAATGGCCCGCGACATCGGCGTTCCCATGCACGAAGGCGCCAAGCGCTTTTATGAGGAGCAGGGCGCAAGCTGAGCGAGACCTCTGGCGCCGGCGGCCCGCCGGCGCGCACCATGCTGACCCAGAT
>JBCDCF010000795.1:0-1977 GCA_039182345.1 Pseudomonadota bacterium | reverse complement strand
CGTTTGGTATCGATGGTGGGCCAGTAGAAGAAGCTTGCGAAGGAGCCTGCAAGGCTGAGGATGAGGAAGGCGGGCTCGCCGTTGACGAAGGTGGCAAGGACGCCGATCAGCGTCGCCACCCCACCGCCATAGACCATCATGTCGCCAGAATTGGGCGCATAGCCGGTGGCAAAGCCCCGACGAGATGGCGAGCCGCCGGGCGGCGGCCTTTGGGGCGTTGCGTCCATCCTGATCCTTTAAGGCAAGGCCGTGCTAAAGGGGCTCGGTGCCTGTGATACGTATGCCGAACCCTTCAAGGCCCACATAGCGCCTGTCGTGGCTAGATATAAGGCGGATGGAATGAACGCCCAGATCCCGCAGGATTTGCGCGCCCAGCCCGACTTCGCGCCACTGCATGGCGCGGGCCTGCGCACTCACGTGGGCTTCGTCGGGGTCGATGACGGCAGGGGCTGCGACACCGACGGCCCCATCGCGCAGGTAAACGAGGACGCCGCGACCCGTCTGATGGAAGCGCTCCAGGACGGCCGTCAGATCACTGTGGCCGAACACATCGCTGACGACGTTTTCGCGCACCAGACGGACAAGCACATCATCGCCATCGCGGATGTCGCCCACGACAATGGCCACATGCTGCAACGGGTCGAAGTGGGTGGTGTAGGAAAAGACGTGGGCGGGGCCTGTGGCAAGGTCGCGATGTTCGCTCGCCACCCGCTCCACCAGCCGTTCGTTGCGTTGGCGCCAGGCGATGAGGTCGTTCACAGAGACCTGTGCGAGCCCGTGCGCCTCGGCAAACGCGGTCACCTGTGGCCCGCGCATCACCGTCCCATCATCGTTGACGAGTTCTGACAGGACGCCGACAGTGGGAAGGTTCGACAACTCACACAGATCGATGGCCGCTTCCGTATGGCCTGAGCGGATCAGCACGCCGCCTTCCCGCGCAATCAGAGGGAAGATGTGGCCTGGACGCACAAAATCCGTGGAGCCGTTGTTGGGGTTGGCGAGTGCGCGGACGGTGTTGGTGCGCTCCTCCGCCGAGATCCCCGTGGTCAGCCCGTGCTTGACGTCCACCGAGACGGTGAAGGCGGTGGCAAGGGGCGCATCGTTGTCGGCGACCATGGGGGCAAGGTTGAGGCGGCGGGCATGGTCGCGCGTCATGGGCGCGCACACGATGCCTGAGGTGTGGCGCACCATGAAGGCGAGCCGCTCAGGCGTTGCAAGGGAGGCCGCGCAGATGAGGTCGCCTTCGTTCTCGCGGTCGTCATCGTCGGTGACCACCACCAGTTCGCCACGCTCGAACGCGCGGATGGCGGCGGCCACGCGCTGGGTGTCTTCGCTCAAAAGTGACCTCCCGTCTGTGCTCTGTCGCGCAGATAATGATCGGCGAGGACCAGAGCCATCATCGCCTCGCCCACAGGCACCGCGCGGATCCCCACGCAAGGGTCATGGCGGCCTGTGGTGGACACGTCCACCTCCTCCCCCTGGCGCGTGACGGAGCGTCGCGCCGTGCGGATGGAGGACGTGGGTTTGACCGCAAAGCGCACCACAACGGCCGCACCGTTGGAGATGCCGCCCAACACCCCGCCCGCCTTGTTGGACAGGAACACGGGGCCATCGTCGCCCATGCGCATTTCGTCGGCATTCTCTTCGCCTGACAGCCGCGCCGCCTCGAACCCTGCGCCAATCTCAACGCCTTTGACGGCGTTGATGCTCATCATGGCGCTGGCAAGGTCCTGGTCGAGCTTGCCGTAGATGGGGGCGCCCCAGCCGGCCGGCACGCCTGTCGCCTCAACTTCCACCACGGCGCCCAGGGACGAGCCCGCTTTTCGCGCCGCATCCAGCCTGTCTTCCCAGCGCTTGGCAGCGTCTGCGTCGGGGCAGAAGAAATCGTTCTGGCTGCAAAGGTCGAAGTCCCGCGCGTCAGCCCTGTCGCCACCCATCTCCACCAAAGCGCCACGGATGGACACGTGAGGGACGACG
>JBCDCF010000794.1:0-1980 GCA_039182345.1 Pseudomonadota bacterium | reverse complement strand
GTGCTGCCCAAGGTGGACAGCGCGGCGGAGGTGCGCCTAGCCGCCTCCGTCCTTACCCATGCCGGATGCCCCCTTCCTTTGGCAGCGTTGGTGGAGAGCACGGAGGGGCTTGCCAACGTCCACGCCATCGCCGCCGAACCTTCGCTCGTGATGATCATCTTCGGTGCGGTGGACCTTGCCGCCGAGCTTGGGGCCGACCTTGCCGAGACGCCCATGCTGTTTGCCCGCTCCCAAGTGGTGCATGCGGCACGGCGGGCAGGGGTCAGCGCCATCGACGTGCCGTCCCTGAACTTCCGCGAATTGGAGGCTGTCGGCGAAGAGGCCGCTGCAGCGCGCGCGCTGGGGTTCACAGGCAAAGCGATGATCCACCCCACCAACGTTGCGCCCATCCACGCCGCGTTCACGCCCAGCGACGATGAGGTCGCCCGCGCCCGCACCATTGTCGCTGCCTATCGCGACAGCCCCACGGGCCTTGCCGTTGTGGATGGAAAACTGGTGGAAGCCCCTGTGGTGAAGGCGGCCGAGCGGCTCCTTCGCATCGCCGATCGCCGCTCAGACTGACAACGAAAAGGACGCGCCATGGTGCAAACGCATAAGGAGGTCGGGCCCAATCGCTACCGCGAATCCTTCGGCCGCTATTACGAAGACTTCACCGTGGGCGACACCTACGAGCATCGCCCAGGCCGCACCATCACCGAGACCGACAACACATGGTTCACGCTGTTGACCATGAACACGCACCCCCTCCACTTCGATGCCGAGTTCGCCAAGCATTCTGAGTTCGGCCGTCCCATCGTCGCCTCCCCCTTCACCGTGGCGCTGATGGTGGGGATGAGCGTCACCGACGTCAGCCAGAAGGCCATTGCCAACCTCGGGTGGAATGCCATCAAGCTGACCCACCCGGTGTTTGCAGGCGACACGCTGACCTCTGAATCCACCGTCCTTGAAAAGCGCGAATCCAAGTCCCGCCCCAACGCGGGGATCGTGTCGGTGAAAACGCTGGGCCACAACCAGGACGGGACGCTGGTGTGCGAGTTCGAGCGCACCATGCTGATCGCCAAGCGTGGCTACGACGTTGAAGAGAAAGCCAACTACTAAAACCTTAGACCGGACGGGGAGTCCGCCATGACGATGACCGCCGAGCCCGCTGCCGACAACGCCTTCTCCGCCGACGACGAGGCGCAGATCCTGGACGCCATCGACCGCTGGGTGGACAACGAAGTGCGCCCCATCGCCCACAAGATGGACCAGGCGGACGAGTACCCCCACGAACTTGTGGAGCAGATGAAGGAGCTTGGCCTGTTCGGCGCGGTGATCTCGCCCGAATATGGGGGCCTGGGCCTTCCCACCTCCACCTATGCGAAGATCGTCGTGAAGGTGTCTTCGGTGTGGATGGCGCCCACGGGGATATTCAACTCCCACCTCATCATGGCCTCCGCCATCGAGCGTGCTGGGACGGACGAGCAGAAGGCCGCCTGGCTCCCCAAACTTGCCACCGGCGAGTGGCGCGGCGGGATCGCACTGACCGAGCCCAACGCAGGTACCGACCTTCAGGCGATCCGCACCAAGGCCATCCGCGAGGGCGACCACTACCGCCTCAACGGCAACAAGACGTGGATCACCAATTCGCTGAACGGCAACTGCCTAATGGTGCTCACCAAGACGGACCCTGAGGCGACCCCCCGCCACAAGGGGATGAGCGCCTTCCTGTGCCACAGGGGCGAGCAGTACGAGGTGGCCAAGAAACTGAAGAAGCTTGGCTATCGCAGCATCGATTCCTGCGAGATCAACTTCGACGGCACCACCGTCCCCGCCGACAATCTGATTGGCGGCAAAGAGGGGCGCGGCCTGCAACAGGTGCTTGGCGGGCTTGAGCTTGGCCGCATCAATGTGGCGGCCAGAGGCGCTGGCATTGCCGAGGGCGCTTTGATGATGGCCGTCAAATACGCGCAGGAGCGCGAGACCTTCGGCAAGCCCATC
>JBCDCF010000793.1:0-1982 GCA_039182345.1 Pseudomonadota bacterium | reverse complement strand
CGCGGGCCGCAGCCGCCATAGACGTTGGCACGCTCGTCGGCCACCTGCATGCGGGCCATCACCTGGTCCATCTCGCCGGCCAGACGATCCATGGCCTGCTGCGGGGTGAAGGCGCCTGAGTTCACATCACCAATCTGCTGCCACCAGAGCTGGGCGAGCTTGGGATAGTCGGGAACGTTGATGCCCGTGGGCGTCCACATCACGCGGTCGGGCGAGCGGTAAAACTCCACAAGACCGCCGAGCTTGGGTGCCCGCTCGGTAAAGCTTTCATGATTCACCGTTGAGTCGCGGATGAACGTCAAACCCACGTGGCTCTTCTTGGTGTCCACAGTCTTGGAGGTGACGAACTGAGCATAAAGCCAGGCGGCTTTGCGACGATCGAGCGGTGTGGAGTTGAACAGCGTCCACGACCCGGCATCCTGGTAGCCGAGCTTCATGCCCTCTTCCCAGTAGGGGCCTTTGGGGGACGGCGCCATGCGCCACAGGGGCATGCCGTCGTCGTCCACCGTGTTGTTGCCTTCGGACTTCGGCTTCACCATGTCGGCGGTAAAGGCGGTGTACCAGAAGATCTGCTGAGCAACGTTCCCTTGCGAGAGCGCCGGCAGGGACTGGTAGAAGTCATAGCTCGCGGCCGCCGGCGGGGCGTAGGCACGCAGCCACTCATCCCACTTACGAATGGCGTAGACGGACGCAGGAGCGTTTGTGGCGCCGCCACGGGTCACGGACGCACCCACGGGGTTGCAGGTTCCGTCTTCCATGCGGATGCCCCACTCGTCCACGGGGCGGCCGTTGGGCAGACCCTTGGAGCCGGCACCGGCCATGGACAGCCACGCATCGGTCATGCGCCAACCAAGGTCGGGAGCGCGCTTGCCGTAGTCCATGTGGCCGAAGATCTCGACACCGTCGATCTCTTTGACATCTTCGGAGAAGAATTGGGCAATGTCTTCGTACGCCGACCAGTTGACCGGCACACCGAGGTCGTAACCGTATTTCTCCTTGAACTGCGCCTGCAGGTCAGGGTTGTCGAACCAGTCCTTGCGGAACCAGTACAAGTTGGCGAACTGCTGGTCGGGGAGTTGCCAGACCTTGCCGTCGGGCCCGGTGGTAAACGAGATCCCCATGAAGTCCTCAAGGTCGAGGGTGGGGCTCGTCACGTCGGCGCCTTCGCCTTCCATGAAGTCGGTCAGGTTGATGGCCGACTGCAGGCGCGAGTGGGTGCCAATGAGGTCGGAATCGTTGACGTAGGCGTCGTAAAGGTTCCTGTTCGTCTGCATTTGCGTCTGAACAGCCTGAACCACTTCCCCTTCGCCCAGGAGCTGGTGGTTCACCTTGATGCCGGTGATTTCCTCGAACGCCTTGGTGAGGACTTCCGACTCATAGGTGTGGGTCGGGATCGTCTCCGACAGGACATTGATTTCCATGCCCTGGAACGGTTCGGCAGCGTTGATGAACCACTGCATCTCGGCCATCTGCTCGTCCTTCGACAGGACGGAGGGCTGGAACTCTTCGTCGATCCACCGCTCTGCGGCGGCCATATCGGCAAAGGCCGGGCCCGACATCGCAAGCGCGGCCGCGCAGGTTGATGCCAAGAGTAGTCGTTTCATAATGGGTCGTCTCCTCCCGTTACAGTCCAATTCGGCCCATTCTGCGGGGCCGGATCGCAACTCGGCACCAACGGCCAAGATTTCGTCAAGCAGCACATTTATGGCAGTGCCGCTTTGTCACACCCGTTACACCACCAGGAAAATGAGGAGCGCGACGCCGACGGCGATGGCGCTCGCAATCCACAAGGGGCCAGTGGCAAAGGCAAGCCAGGCGAGGTGAATGTAGGCGCCCGACAACAGCGAGATGAACAAGCGATCGCCCCGTGTGGTCAGAAGGCCAAGGGCGCCGATGCGCGGTGTGCCGCCAGGTTTGGCGAACTCCCACACACTCATGGCCAGCAACGCGCCGGCAATGGCGGCGAAGAACACCGCCGTCTG
>JBCDCF010000792.1:0-1983 GCA_039182345.1 Pseudomonadota bacterium | reverse complement strand
GCGCTCCTGGCTTTACAGGATGCGCCCGACGGTGCGCCACATTGCCGACATGACGCCTTTGGATCTGCCCCATTGGCGCTCCGCTCCCACCATTGGCGAAAGTGGGCTGCCCCTTGCCCCCATGCGTTGGGACCCCGCCCCCATTCGGGCCGACGCAGGCACGTTTCTCACCGGCATCAGAACCATTGCCACCGGTGGCGACGTCTTCACCCAGCAGGGCTATGCCATCCACACCTATGCGGTGACGGAAAGCATGGACGCTGAGGTGTTCTACAACGCCGACGGCGAAATGCTGATGGTGCCGGAGGTGGGCAAGCTCACCTTCTTCACCGAGATGGGGATCATCGAGGCGGCCCCTGGTGAGATTGTCGTCATCCCAAGGGGGGTCAAGTTCAAGGTCTTGCTCGATAGTGAGAAGGCTCGCGGCTACATTTGCGAGAACTATGGCGGCGTCTTCTCAGTGCCTGAGCGCGGACCCATCGGCGCCAACTGCATGGCCAACCCGCGGGACTTTCTGACCCCCGTTGCCGCGTTCGAGCAAAGGGACGGCGTGCCCCACAAAATGGTCATCAAGTGGTGCGGGCAGTTCCATACCTCCACCATCGACCATTCGCCTTTGGACGTTGTGGCCTGGCACGGCAATTACGCGCCCTACAAGTACAACCTGCGCCACTATTCGCCCGTCGGCCCGATCCGCAACGACCATGCCGACCCGTCCATCTTCACCGTCCTGACGGCGCCGTCGGGCGTGCCGGGAACGGCAAACATCGATTTTGTCATCTTCCCGCCGCGCTGGCTCGTGGCCGAAGATTCCTTCCGCCCGCCTTGGTATCACCTCAACATCATGAGCGAGTTCATGGGCCTGATCGAAGGGGTCTATGACGCCAAGCCCGAAGGTTTCGTCCCTGGCGGCATGTCCATCCACAACATGATGCTGCCCCATGGGCCAGATTCGGACGCTTTTTACGGCGCATCACTGAAAGCGCTGGCGCCGGAGAAGTTGGACAACACCATCGCCTTCATGTTCGAGACGCGCTTTCCCCAGCAACTGACGAAGTACGCGGCGGGGCTCGACACGTTGCAGGTGAAGTATCCTGACGTGTGGATGCCCTTGCGCAATCACTTCGACCCTGATCGCCCGGTCTGGAACGGGGAGTAGGCAAGGGCGGTTCGCCCGCCGAATGCCGGTCCGGCGGGGCCCCCGCGGTCCCGCCGCACGGTGGCGCCAGGGGTCGTGTCCGCCGCCTCAGGGCGCTGCGGGGAAAGGCGGTGGGCCGGCACATAAAGCTGCGTGAGGCGCGGCGCGTGGACGGCCTCGACGCCGATATCGCTCAACAAATGCGGCTCCAGGCGGCCGATACGCTGAACCGTGACACGGCGCCGTCGACGATGCTCTGCGGCCTTGACGAGGTCCCCCATCGCGCTGAAGAGTGTGTGGGCAATGGCGCGTGCGGTGTGTCCCATCATCGATCCTCCAAGGTGTGTGGAGAGGTCCTTTAAGGGACACAGACACACTGATGGTTCGGTGAGGAACGAAGCATGAGCGAAGCGCCCAACATTGCCGCGGTCGGCGCCCTGATTGGCGACCCCGCCCGCGCCTGCATCCTGAACACCCTCTTGTGCGGGTCAGCGTTGACGGCTGGGGAACTGGCTGAGGCCGCAGGCATCACCCGCCAGACCGCAAGCGTGCACCTGGCACGGCTTGAGGGCGGCGGCCTCCTGGCACGGGAGAAGCAGGGCCGCCACGCCTACTTCCGCCTTGCCAACACCGATGTTGCGGCCATGGTGGAGACGCTGGCCGTTTTCTCCACCCGCCCGCGCAAGACGCTGCGCCGGCCAGGCCCCCGCGACCCAGCCATGCGCCATGCCCGTGTGTGCTACGACCATCTGGCCGGCACACTTGCCGTTCATCTCCTGGACGCAATGGTGGAGACAGGCATTTTGGTCCGGCAGGACGGTGCGATCCTCCTGTGCGAAGGCGGC
>JBCDCF010000791.1:0-1985 GCA_039182345.1 Pseudomonadota bacterium | reverse complement strand
TGAAGACGTGAAGCACATGGCCATGACGAACAACGCGAAGCGGTCCCGCTACGAGTATGAAGACCTCTTGGCCTGCGGTCGCGGCGAGCTTTTCGGCCCGGGCAATGCGCAGCTGCCGCTGCCGCCCATGCTGATGTTCGACCGCATCTCCCACATCTCCGACACCGGCGGGGCCAACGGCAAAGGCGAGATCCGCGCCGAGATGGATGTGCGCGAGGACCTTTGGTTCTTCGCCTGCCACTTCAAAGGCGACCCTGTGATGCCAGGTTGCCTCGGGCTTGATGCGCTGTGGCAGATGCTGGGCTTCTTCCTGGGCTGGCTTGGGGCTGAAGGTCGCGGGCGTGCGCTGGCGGTGGGGGCGATCAAGTTTTCCGGCCAGGTGTTGCCGACCGTCAAGCGGGTGGAATACGGGCTCGATCTGAAGCGCGTCATGCGCTCCAAGCTGACGCTTGGCATTGCCGACGGCTGGCTGAAGGCCGACGGCGAGGCTATCTACAAAGCCGAAGACCTGAAGGTCGGTCTATTCAAGGACGCCGCGCAGCCGTCCTGAGAAGGCATGGAGCGCGGCGGATCCTGGCCAGGTTGAGGAGTTCACAATGAGACGCGTGGTCGTCACCGGAATGGGGATTGTCTCGCCGCTGGGCGGGTCGACCCAGGAGGTGACAGCATCGCTGCACGAGGGCCGTTCAGGCATCGTGCGGGCTGAGGAGTATGGCGACCTGGGGTTTCGCTGTCAGGTCCACGGCGCACCGTCGCTGGACGCCAGCGAGAGTGTGGACCGCCGCGCCATGCGCTTTCATGGCGGCGGCACCGCCTGGAACCATGTGGCGATGGATCAGGCAATCCGCGATGCTGGCCTTGAGCCGGACGAGGTCTCCAACGAGCGCACAGGCCTTGTGATGGGCTCAGGCGGCCCCTCCACACGCACCATCGTGGAAGCGGCCGACATTGCCCGTGAGAAAGGGCCCAAACGGGTGGGCCCGTTCGCTGTGCCGAAAGCCATGAGTTCCACAGCGTCGGCAACCCTTGCCACCAACTTCAAGATCCGTGGGCTGAACTATTCCATCTCGGCGGCCTGCTCCACCACCAATATTTGCATCGGCCATGCGGCTGAGCAGATCGCCTTCGGCAAGCAGGACATTGTCTTTGCCGGAGGGTGCGAGGAGCTGGACTGGACGCTGTCGGTCCTGTTCGACGCCATGGGCGCCATGTCGAGCCGCTACAACGACACGCCTGCCGTTGCCTCCCGCGCCTTCGACAAGAACCGCGATGGCTTCGTCATTGCAGGCGGTGCGGGCGTTCTGGTGCTGGAGGAGCTTGAGCACGCCAAGGCCCGCGGCGCGCGCATCCTTGCCGAAATCACGGGCTATGCCTCCACCTCCGACGGGTATGACATGGTGCAGCCCTCGGGCGAGGGCGCGGTGCGCTGCATGGAGCTTGCCATCAAGGAAGCCGGCGGGCGCAAGATCGATTACATCAACCCCCACGCCACCTCCACGCCCATCGGCGACGTGCGTGAGATCGAGGCGATCCGCAAGGTTTTCGGCAGCGACGTTCCGCCCATCTCTGCCACGAAGTCGCTGTCAGGCCATTCTTTGGGGGCGGCAGGTGTGCACGAGGCCATCTACTCCCTCCTGATGATGCGCTCAGGCTTCATTGCCGCGTCGGCGCACATTGATGAGCTGGATCCTGACTTTGCCGACATGCCCATCGTGATGGAGCGGCAGGACGATCAGACCATCGACACGGTTTTATCCAACGCGTTCGGGTTCGGTGGGACCAACGCCTCACTGGTGATGTCGCGCTATGACGGCTGACGGAAACGGCATTGGCCGCACCGGCAACGGCCTGATGGCAGGCAAGCGCGGGATTGTCATGGGCGTGGCCAACAACCACTCCATTGCCTGGGGCATTGCCAAAACCCTTTACGAGGAAGGGGCGACGCTGGGCCTCACCTTCCAGAACGACCAGTTCGGCAGGAGGGT
>JBCDCF010000790.1:0-1986 GCA_039182345.1 Pseudomonadota bacterium | reverse complement strand
GTGGAGGGCGTGGCGCGCAGCCTCGACCCGCGCCTCAACATCTGGCAAGCGGCCGAACCCGTCGTGCGCGACTGGATGACGCAAGAGCTTGGCCCCGCAGGCACCGCCCGCAAAGCCCAGGACAGCCTGTCCGCTCTGGTGCGCGCAGCCCTACAGGCCCCCGAACTTGCCGACAGGGTGGACCGGCTCACCCGCGACCTTGAGAATGTCTTGGAGAACGGCATCCCCCTTGCCAAACAGTCCACCGCTGCGCTCGGCCGCCAGGCAGGCGCCCGCTCTTTGATCCGCGACGCGGCGCTTTGGATCGGCGCCATCAGCCTTGCGGCCATCGCCATCGGCCTTTGGTAGGGCGAGCGCCGCACGTTTGCCATGCGGCCGTACAGGTGAAACACGCGGTCCACTGACCGACCTTCAGATGCGTGGCATCCGGTGCTTGCAGGAGAACAAGACGTGTACAAGCAAAACGGCAACCGTGCGTGCCGGAGATCCAACAATGTTTGGGATTTGTCCTAGGGCGGAGGTAACCTCAACGTCTCCTTAACATTTGGCGTTGATGTTGCAGGACGAGGCGGGCGACGTCCGCCGCTCCCGTAGTCCATCATGGCGGACGACATGTGGTTCATTGCTGACTTCTTCGAACGATACACCAACCGCGTCGCCAAAACCTTCATCAGGCTTGCCGCGTTGGAGGCTGACGCCGATCGCAAGGCCCAAGAGGCCGCACGCGAAGCACGCCGACTGAAGTACCGCGCAGGTGAAGCGGTCAAGGCCACGCGCGACCCGCTGCCGGTCATTGCCAATGCCCGTCACGAGCACGCCAACCCCACGCGCGCGGAGGCAAGTGCCCCTCAAGGCATTCCCGCCCTCACGGACGTGCCCATGGGGGTGCGCGGCGATGTGGTGGCGCACTACTTGGCCGCCTTCAAAAGCGCCAATGGCAGTGCCACAGGGTTGGTGGAGAAACTGCGCAAGGACAAGAAGGTCCGTGTGGCAGAGCTTCAGCTCATCGCGTCCAAAGTCTTGGACGAGGACCCGACCACGCGCAAAAAGGGCGAGCATCTTGATGCCTTGCGCGCCCATTTCAGCGCACCGGCCCCGGCGGCCGCTGTGCGCGAAGTGGAGCCGGCCTGAGCGTCTGTGCGCCAAACTGATTAAAAACGGCCGCCGAAAGAGCCATTTTTTCGGCGGCCGGCCCATCTAGGCGTCCCACGCATATTCACAATCTCGTCGCAAACCGTCTATGAGGTGCGGGACGGGAGGCGACACGCTCCCACTTTTCCAACACACGAGGGAGCTTCCATGCGCGTCTATTACGATCGCGACGCCGACATCCAGCTGATCAAGGGCAAGTCCATTGCCATTGTGGGGTACGGCAGTCAGGGTCACGCCCATGCCTTGAACCTGCGCGACTCGGGCGCGTCGAATGTGGCTGTTGCCCTGCGCCCCGGTTCTGCCTCCGCCAAGAAGGCCGAGGGCGAAGGTCTCGCGGTGAAGACGGTGGAAGACGCCGCGCGCTGGGCTGACGTGGTCATGATGCTGACGCCCGATGAACTGCAGGCCGACATCTACCGCGATCAGCTGGCCCCGCACATGAAGGATGGTGCGGCGCTGATGTTCGCCCACGGCCTCAACGTGCACTTCAACCTCATCGAGCCGCGCCGCGATATCGACGTGCTGATGGTGGCGCCGAAGGGTCCTGGGCACACGGTGCGCTCGGAGTATCAGCGTGGCGGCGGCGTTCCTTGCCTGCTGGCCATTGCGCAGGATGCAACGGGCAACGCGCACGATCTTGGCCTTGCCTATGCCTCGGCCATCGGCGGCGGTCGCGCAGGCATCATCGAGACCACCTTCAAGGAAGAGTGCGAGACCGACCTGTTTGGCGAGCAGGTGGTGCTTTGCGGTGGCCTTGTCGAGTTGATCCGGGCCGGATATGAGACGCTCACCGAAGCGGGTTACGCGCCTGAGATGGCCTACTTCGAGTGTCTG
>JBCDCF010000789.1:0-1987 GCA_039182345.1 Pseudomonadota bacterium | reverse complement strand
TTGTGGAACACTGCCCCGCTCCCACCGTCAAGTCGGCGGCCCTGTCACCGGCGCCATGGCTGGCATGCACCGCGCGAACGGGCGCCACCGTCGGCCCCAAAGCCATTGACGGACCACCTAATTGCCATGGCATGAGTGGGAGGTGATGATCCGCCCCGCTCTCCCCCGCACCTGCCGGCCGTCGCCGGCGCTGCGCCGCCCCCACCGCTGATGGTCTGGTTCAGCCTATTCGGCATCCTCGCCCCTGCCGTCTTCTCAGGCGCCGTTCTTGGGGCAGCCCTCGGGCTGACGGGGTTCTTGATCCTGGAGATCTTTGCCGGCGGGGCAACCCAGCTTGGCGTCCAGGCGGTGTGGAACACGCTGAACTCCTTCACGCTGACGGCCATCCCCCTTTTCATCCTGTTGGGGGAGATCTTGGTGGCGAGCGGCCTTGCCACCAAGGTTTACAGGGCGATGGCGCCTGCGTTCGACAGGCTGCGCGGCGGGCTCTTGCACACCAACATTGCCGTGTGCGCCCTGTTCGGCGCGGTGTCGGGGTCGTCGCTCTCGGTGGCGGCGGCGGTGGGGAGCGTTGCCTATCCCGAGTTGACCGCCCGCGGCTATGACAGGACCGCCGTCCTGGGCTCACTGGCCGGTGGGGGCACCCTTGGATTGTTGATCCCGCCCAGCCTCTCGCTCCTCATCTTCGGGGCGCTAACGGAGACCTCCATCGGCCAACTGTTCCTGGCAGGGGTGATCCCCGGGTTGATGATGGCCGGCTTGTTCATGGCCTACATCGCCTTTGCCGCATGGCGGCGGCCGCACATTGCACCGCAAGGGGATCTGCGGCTTCCCATCGGCCAAACCTTGAAAGCGTTGGCGTCGGTCTGGCCCATCCTTCTTCTCGTGGCCGCTGTGCTGGGGAGCCTGTTTGCAGGCCTTGCCACCCCCACAGAATCGGCCGCAGTGGGGGTGTTTGCCGCCATCATCCTTGGCACTGTCATGGGTGAGTTGACGCTGAAGCGCCTCGCAGCCGCCCTCTACACGACGGCGGTCACCTTCACGGTCATTGGCGTTGTCTTCATGGGGGCGGTGGTGCTTGCCCAGTCCATCTCCATCCTGCAACTGCCGCAACTCCTCTTGGAGGAGATCACCGCCCTTGGCATCACCCCCCATGTGATGCTTCTGGTCGTGGTGCTGGTCTACCTGGTGCTCGGCCTGTTTTTCGACGGGCTGTCGATGATGATCATGACGCTGCCCATCGTCTTCCCGCTTCTCACCGGTCTTGGCTTCGACCCTGTGTGGGTGGGCGTGATGGTCACGCTGATGATCGAGGTGGGAATGTTGACACCGCCCGTTGGCATGAATCTCTTCGTCCTTGTGGGGATCACGCGGGGGGAGGTGAGGATTGGCGATGCGGCCAAAGGCGCGCTCCCCTACTGGGGCTTGTTGCTGGTGGGCTTGTTGGCCATCACGGTCTTCCCCATTCTGGCCACAGGCCTACCAGGGTTGATGCGATGAGTGTGGACAGGGATCGTGCCGCACGGTTGATGGAAGCGGCTGGACTGGATGCGCTGGTGGTGGCCGGCCCTGAAGCCTTCCGCTATGTGACCGGCGCCAAGCCAGGGGTGCCTGCCCTTTTCAGGCGCGCCGGCGCTGCCCTTGCCCTCCTGCCGGCCGATCCATCCTTGCCCCTTGCCGCCATCGTCACCGACTTTGCCGCCAAGGGGGTGGAGCGGATTGTGGCCGACACGCGCAGCCATCCAAGTTGGGTGGAGACAGCCCACCTCCCAGAAAATAATTCCCCGGTGGCAGCGCTTTCCTCCCTCGTGCCGGACACTGAGACGCGCAGCCGCCCGGCGACGTTCGACCCCGCCGCCGCCTACCGCCATCTTGACGCCGCACTGTCGGACAGGCGGCTCCGCCACGGGCGCATCGGTCTGGACCTTTCCTTCTGGCCTGCTGCCGACCTCATCCACCTGAAACGCGTCCTCGCTGACCTTAAAGT
>JBCDCF010000788.1:0-1992 GCA_039182345.1 Pseudomonadota bacterium | reverse complement strand
GTGTCCTTGCCGAAGCAGGTGGCGTCGAGGTCGCAAGGGTGGACAATCAACTCGTCCCCTTCGCTCTTCGTCTCCGCCACGATGAAACCGTTGGGGTCGACAATGACGCTGCCGCCGATGAGAGGGTGCCCGTCCTCCACACCGGCCTTTGCCACGGCCACGACGGTTTCATCGTGGCGGAGACGAAGAGCGAGGGGGACGAGTTGATTGTCCACCCTTGCGACCTCGACGCCACCTGCTTCGGCAAGGACACCATCTTCGATTTCGCCCGCCACAGGCGGATCGAGCACTACGGCCTCATCACCGAGCGCACCGGCGCCAAGCCACCGGAAGCGGCCTGAGGGGATGGCCGACACCTTCGCCTTTGCCGACCTTCTCCCGCGTGAGCGCTACAAGATGCTGTGCGCGACCGTGGTGCCGCGGCCTGTGGCGTGGATCACCAGCATCAACGCAAAAGGCCTCGTCAACGCGGCGCCCTTCAGTTTCTTCAACGTGTTTGCCGAAGACCCTGCCCTCGTCATCATCGGCATGAACCGCAAGCCTGGCGGCGCGCGCAAGGACACCTTGAACAACATCGAGACGGCAAGTGCGTTTGCCGTCAACATGGCCGACCGCGCCCTTGCCAGCACCATGGTGGCGAGCGCTGCAACCTTTCCCGAAGACATGAGCGAGCCCGAAGCCCTTGGCCTTGAGCTGGCGCCGGGGCGCACCATCCCCGTGCCGCACATTGCGGCCGCCCCCGTCGCGCTGGAGTGCACGCTGTTCGAGTTGCGCGCCCTCGGGCCAGAGCGGCATCTCATCATGGGTGAGGTTAAGGCGTTAATTGCCCGCGATGGCCTGTTCGACGCCACCACGAAGCGGTTAAATGTGGGGCACTACGACCCTGTCGCACGCCTTCATGGCGTCTCTTATGGGCGGCTGGGCGAGACCTATGACCTGCCCATCCCCACCTGGCAGGATGCAACGACAACACTGGAGGACGCACCGTGAGCGAGCTTCTGACCGAGAACGCCAAGGGCGTCTACATCATCTCCGCCACCCCCTTCACCGACGATGGCGCGGTGGACCATGCAAGCCTCGACGGCCTGACGGATTTCTACCTCCACCACGGCGTCACAGGCATCACCATCCTTGGCATGATGGGCGAGGCGCCCAAGCTGACGGCCGAGGAATCGGTGGGCGTCTTGTCGCGTGTTTTAAAGCGGGTGGATGGGCGCGTGCCCGTGGTGGTGGGCGTCTCCAACGCAGGGCTCGACAACCTCGTCACGCTGTCGAAGACCGCCATGGACCATGGCGCCGCGGGCGTGATGGTCGCCCCTGGCGCCTCCGCCAAGACCGAGACGGGGCTCCTCACCTACTTCAAGTCCATCGCCGACCGCCTGCCTGGGGTGCCGCTGGTCTACCAGGATTTCCCCCTGTCGACGGCAATGCCCATTTCGGCCGAAGGCTTCACCACCATCGTTGAAGAACTCCCCTCGGTGGTGATGCTGAAGCATGAGGACTGGCCGGGCCTTCAAAAGCTGAGCCGCGTGCGCGCGCTGGCCGAGGAGCGCGGGGCGCGCCGCGTCTCCATCCTGTGCGGCAATGGCGGGCTTTACCTGCCGCAGGAGCTGACGCGCGGGGCCGATGGCGCGATGACGGGCTTTGCCTACCCTGAGATGCTGGTGGAGGTGGTCCGCCGCCATCACGCAGGCGATATCGACGGCGCTGAGGATGTGTTCGACGCCTACCTTCCCATCGTGCGCCATGAGCAGCAGCCTGGCTTCGGCCTTGCTGTGCGCAAGGAGATCCTGCGCCGCCGCGGCGTCATCCGCTCCGCCGCCGTGCGCGCGCCAGGTCCCAAGCTGGATGCGGCGGCCCACGAGGAGCTGACGCGCCTGATGGACCGTCTTGCCCGCAACCTCGATCGACTCGCACCCGTCAAGGATGCCGCACAGTGAATTTCGACCTTGTCATCAAGAACGGCACTGTCGCGACGGCCTCCGACACCTT
>JBCDCF010000787.1:0-1994 GCA_039182345.1 Pseudomonadota bacterium | reverse complement strand
TCCCTTGCCCGCGGCACGGCGCCGTTCTGTGTGGTGCCGGCAACCGCTGGCGGCGAGGCTGTGGCAGGGGCCCTTGCCCAAGGGGGCGGCGTTGCCGTCTACAAGGTGGGCCGGCACTTTGACGCCGTGGCCAGCACACTGAAGGCAAACGGGCGACCGTCCGTTTATGTTGCCAAGGCGGGCCTTGATGACCAGGTGATCGCGCCTTTGAACGAGGTGGAGGACGGGCCGAAGCCTTACTTTTCCACCGTCATCGTCGCACCACCGGAGGGCGATGCATGACGGTCATCATCGTTCTGTCCGCCGCGGGGGTGGAGGTGGCGCGCGCCCTCAAGGCCCAGTTGGCGCCTGCCGAAATCCACGGCCTCGCTGGGCGCGTCAGTGCTGAGGCGGTGGACGAGACCTTCTCGGCAGCGGCCAAACACATCGGGGGCCTGTTTGCCGCCGGGCGTTCCATTGTCGGGGTGTGTGCGGCGGGGATCTTGATCCGTGCCGTTGCGCCCCACCTTGCGGAGAAGGCCACCGAGCCCGCGGTGGTGGCAGTCGCCCAGGACGGAAGTGCCGTTGTGCCGCTCCTCGGCGCCCATCGGGGTGGCAGCGACCTTGCCCGCCGCGCCGGGATCGCGCTCGACATCGCCCCTGCCGACACGGCCATGAGCGAGGTTCGCCTTCCCGTGGTGGTGGACGACCCGCCGCCTGGGTGGACGGTGGCTGACCTTCGCCCGTTCAAAAGCCTTGCAGCGCACCTTGGCGCAGGCGGCGGCATCGATCCCGATGGGGATATCCCGTTCCTCGCCCCCCTTCCCAAAGGCACGACGCCCGTGCGCGCCACCGTCGCGCAGCGTGGCGACACCGGCACCATCGCAACCTACATTGCCGAGCGCCTGGCCCTTGGGATTGGGGCTGAGCGCGGGGCCGACCCGGCCGCTGCCATCGCGTTGGCAACAAAGGTGCTTGCCGAGGGCGGTTATGACCCCCGCGCGGTGTCGGTGGTGGTCTCCCTTGATGTGAAGGCGGACGAGACAGCCGTTCACGCCGTTGCCGACCATCTGGGCGCCCCTGCCAGATTCTTCGACCGTGCCGCACTGGCGGCTGAAGAGGCGCGCCTTGCCAACCCGTCGGAGATCGTGCGTGCGGCCGTCGGCGTGGCAGGGGTTTGCGAAGCTGCCGCCTTAGCCGCCGCTGGCCCCAAGGCACGGCTTGTGGCGCCCAAGACCGTTGCCGAGGGCGTGACGGTCGCCCTCGCCCTTGCCCCAGACCCTGTGCCGCGCACGGTGGGACGGGCCCGTGGCCACCTTGCCATTGTCGGCACAGGCCCCGGCTCTGCAGCCCTTCGCACCAAGGCCACGGTGACGGCCCTTGCCGAGGCGGACGTTTATGTCGGCTACTCCCTTTATCTTGACCTTGTGGAGGATGTGCGCGGCCACCAACCCCGGCACGACTTTGCCCTTGGGGACGAGGCTGCAAGGGTTCGCCATGCCCTTGAGCTTGCCGGGGAGGGGAAGCGCGTTGCTCTCATCTCCTCAGGCGATCCTGGGATCTACGCCATGGCAAGCCTTGCCATGGAGCTGTTGGATCAGGGCGAGCTCTCGGACGCTGCGCGGCGCGTTGCGGTGACGGTGGTGCCGGGAGTGTCGGCCGCGCAGGCCGCGGCAGCCTTGTCCGGTGCGCCGCTCGGCCACGACTTTGCATTCATTTCCCTGTCGGACCTTTTGACCCCATGGGCGGTGATCCGCCAGCGGCTTGAAGCCGCGGCCAAGGGTGACTTTGCGGTGGCGCTCTACAACCCCCGCTCGGCACGGCGCACCACGCAGCTTGTGGAGGCGCTGGACGTGTTTTGTGCAGCCCGCGCGCCGGATACGCCCGTCATCATCGCCTCTAATGTGGGGCGGGAGGGGGAGCGGGTGCGCCACGAAACGCTCAAAACCTTCGACCCGAAAGAGGTGGATATGCTCTCGACCGTGATCATCGGCGCCTCGACCACACGGCGGTTT
>JBCDCF010000786.1:0-1996 GCA_039182345.1 Pseudomonadota bacterium | reverse complement strand
GTCGGTGCGCACCTGGCGGCCGCGTGCGGCAAGGGAATCGGCCGGTTCATCCTCATCGGGGACGGTGTCGGGGGTCTCGCCAGAGGTGGCGGCGAGCGCTTCCATGGCCTCTTGGAAGACCTCCCATGTTTCAAAGTGAAGGGCGAGAATGCGGGCCGAGATCTCTCCCACCCGGCGGATTCCAAGGGCGTAGATGACACGGCGGATGCCGATGGTGCGGCGGCTTTCAATGGCGCGGAAGAGGTTGCGCACGCTGGTCTCGCCATAGCCGTCGCGGGCGGCAAGGCGCTCCTCCTCAGGCCGTGCCTCGTCGCGGGCTTGGAGGGTGAAGATGTCGGCGGGCTGGCCGATCAACCCTTCGGCGTGGAAAGCCTCGATCTGCTTGCCGCCAAGGCCTTCGATATCGAACGCAGCACGGCTGACGAAATGCTTCAGCCGCTCCACCTGTTGGGCAGGGCAGATGAGACCGCCGGTGCAGCGGCGCACCACGTCCGGCTTGCCTGTGCGCGGGTTGTTCTCTTGCTCCACGTGGGAGCCGCAAACAGGGCACGTGGTGGGGAAGACGAAAGGCTCTGTGCCCTCGGGCCGCTTGTCAGGCAGGACGCGCAGCACCTGGGGGATCACATCGCCTGCGCGCTGGATCTCCACAGTGTCGCCCACACGCACGTCCTTGCGGGCAATCTCGTCGCCATTGTGCAAGGTGGCGTTGCGCACCACCACGCCGCCGACGGTGATGGGGGCAAGCTTTGCAACGGGGGTGAGCGCGCCCGTGCGGCCCACCTGGATTTCGATGGCCTCAAGCTTGGTGATGGCCCGTTCGGCAGGGTATTTGTGGGCAATGGCCCAGCGCGGCTCGCGGTTGCGCACACCAAGGCGGCGCTGAAGGTCGAGGCGATCCACTTTGTAGACCATGCCATCGATGTCGTAGGGGAGCGTTGCCCTTTCGGCCTCCACCATGCGGTAGGCGGCCACCAGTTCCTCAAGGGAGTTGCACACCCGCATGAGGGGATTCACAGGAAGGCCCCAGGCCGCAAGCGCGTCCACGACACCTGACTGGGTGTCGGCGGGACGGGAAGCGGCCGCCCCCCAGGCATAGGCAAAGAAGCGCAAGGGCCGCTCGGCGGTCTTGGAAGGGTCCACCTGGCGCAAGGAGCCTGCGGCAGCGTTGCGCGGGTTGGCAACAGGGCGCTTGCCGGCCTCGGTGAGACGCACGTTGAGCCCGTCGAAGTCAGCGTGGGTCATGTAGACCTCGCCGCGCACCTCGAAAAGGTCAGGGGCATCGTTGGGCAGGCGCTTGGGGATTTCCTCCACATGGGCAACGTTGGCGGTGACGTTTTCGCCGGTGCGCCCGTCACCGCGGGTGGCGGCGACTGTGAGCTGGCGGTCTTCATAAAGAAGGGAGAGGGAGAGGCCGTCGATCTTCGGTTCGGCGGTAAACGCGAGCGGCTCGGCCTCGTCGAGCTTCAGGAAGCGCCGCACGCGGGCGATGAAGTCGGCCACCTCCGTCTCGGCAAGGGCCTTGTTGAGGGAAAGCATGGGCACCTGGTGTGCCACTTCGGCGAAGGCTTCTGAGGGCGCAGCGCCCACCCCGCCCGTGGGGCTGCCGTCGGCAAGTTCGGGGTGCTCTTCTTCGATGGCCTCCAGTTCGCGCTTGAGGGCGTCGTACGCGCCGTCGGAGATGGTGGGCGCATCGTCCTGGAAGTAGCGCCTGTCGTGCTCGGCAAGCTCGGCGGCGAGGGCAGCGTGGCGGGCGGCAATATCGGTGTCGGGCACGGCAATCGTCCTGGGCAGAGGCGCGCCTCAACATCTCGCGTCACGCGCCAGGGTCAAGCGCCATCCGCTACACCGACGCCCCGACCGTACCGCCCCGATGGATTGAAACGCGGTCCGACCAAGACCGCGGGCACGAAAACGCCGCCGCCGCAAGGCGCATTCTAGCGCTACGAACGCTGCCTATCGCGTTGGGGCAGATCGAGACACTGGGCCCGATCCATCG
>JBCDCF010000785.1:0-1998 GCA_039182345.1 Pseudomonadota bacterium | reverse complement strand
GCTGGCCCTCACCTTTGCAGGTGCATCCGGCAAGGCGGGGGTGGCCATCGCCGAGGCGGTCTGCGCCCTTCATGCCGACACCGACCTTCCCATCGCCATCTCCTGGAATGCCCCTGCCAGCCACAACGGTGCGGCCTACGAGACGCTGCAGGCGGTGGGTGTTCCCGTCTACCAGACACCGGCACGAGCCATCCGCGCCCTGGCCGCGGTGTGGACGGGCCGACGTCCTGTTTCGGCCCCCGCCATCTCGGCGCTGCCAAAAACCCGCCCGGCACGGTTGTTGAGTGAGGCGGCAGGCAAACCCTTCCTCACCGACACAGGCATCACGGCAGCGCCCGAAGCTGTCGTCCACACCAGCCGCGATGCCATCCGCGCTGCCGTCCATGTGGGCTACCCCGTGGTTGCCAAACTGTTGTCTAGCTCCATCGACCACAAGTCCGAGTTGGGCGGCGTCATGGTGGGCCTTGGCACGGCAGCGGAGGTGGACCGCGCCTTCACCGCCATTGCCGCCATCCCCCAAAGCCTTCAACCGGCGCTGCCGTCGGAGGGCGTTCTCATCCAAAAGATGGTGCAAGGGGGCGCCGAGGTGATCCTGGGGGCGCGCATCGACCCCACCTTCGGCCCCGTCGTCATGGTGGGGGCCGGCGGCATCTACGCGGAAGTCTTTGAGGACGTTGCGTTCAGGATCGCACCCATCGACGTCGATGAAGCGGCGCGGATGATGGCCGAGACCAAGGTTTCGCGCATCCTCAACGGGACGCGCGGCAAAGGCCCGTTCGATGTCACCGCCCTTGCCGAAGCCATTGCCGGCCTCTCCCGCAGGATCGCCGACCCGTCCGGGCGCCTCCAGGAGATCGAGATCAACCCTCTGTTCGTGATGCCGCCCGGCGAGGGCGTCATCGCAGGCGACTGTGTGGTGCGCATTGCCGAAGACGCGGGCGACACCTGACCAAACCGCCGGAGCAACCGGCGCCTAATAACACCGATAAGGGAGAAACTGTGACCATGAAGACTTTAGCGAAATCCTCGCTCCTTGCTCTGTGCGTGGCGCTGCCCGTCTCGGCCGGCACAGCGCTGGCCGAATTCCCCGAGCGCGCCGTCACCGCCATCGTGCCCTTCCCCGCAGGCGGCAGCACCGACACCATGGGCCGCGCCGCCGCGGAGGTGATGTCAGGCATCTTGGGTGTGGACATGGCCGTCACCAATGTGGGCGGCGGTGCAGGCACTGTGGGCACGGCGCAAATCGCCCGGGCGCGGGCGGACGGTTACACCATCGGCGTCATTCCCGCCGCACCTCTCATCAACCAGCCGCACATGCGCCAAACCCCCTACACCATTGATGATTTTGACTATATCTGCGGCCTCTTCCACAGCCCGCAGGCCCTGGCGCTAAAGCCCGACTCGCAGTTCTCCAGCCTGTCGGAGGTGGTGGACTATGCGCGCGAAAACCCTGGCGCCCTCACCTATGGCTCCCCCGGCCCAGGCTCGCTGCCGCACCTTGCCATGGAGGTCTTCCTGGACGAGGTGGGTGTTGAGATCGAACACGTCCCCTTCCAGGGCGATGGCCCAGGCGTGACGGCGCTGATGGGCGGCCACATCGACATGTACATGGCAATCTTCTCCAACGTGCCGCGCTATGAGCTCGACGCCGTTGCCATCTTTGCCGACGAGCGAGTGGACGCCGCGCCCGACCTTCCCACCTCCATCGAGGAAGGCTTCAAGACCACCGCCAGCTGGTGGGGTGGTCTCTTCGCCCCCCGTGGCTTGCCCGATGATGTGCGCGCCAGGCTGGAAAGCGCGTGCGAAGAGACTGCCAACAGCGCCGAGTTCACCGAAACCCTCGCCAAACTTGGCTCCTTCCCCCGCTACCTCGACAGCACCGCCGTGCGCCAGGAGGTGGATCAGGGCAGTGAAGTGAACGGCAAGATCCTCAAGGAAGTCCTGAAGTAAGGACCGGGCAGGATCCATGCAGGTGGACCGCGAGAACGTCATCGCCGG
>JBCDCF010000784.1:0-2001 GCA_039182345.1 Pseudomonadota bacterium | reverse complement strand
CGTCTGAATCGGCAAGGACGGTCGCCCCGGCCCGCACCTCGGCAACGCCGCTCTTGATGTGCACCGTGCGCAGGGTCAGCCCCGTGTTGAGGTCGCCGTTGAAGTGGATCAGCCCCACCGCGCCCCCATACCAGGCGCGCCGGCTCTTCTCGTTGTCCTCGATAAAGGCCATGGCACGACGCTTGGGAGCCCCCGTCACCGTCACCGCCCAGGCGTGGGACAGGAACGCGTCCAAGGCATCGCGCCCTTCAAGGAGCATCCCCTCAATGTGGTCCACCGTGTGGATGAGGCGCGAGTACATCTCGATCTGTCGCCGGCCGAGAACGCGCACGCTTTCAGGCTCGCACACACGGCTCTTGTCGTTGCGGTCCACGTCCGAGCACATGGTGAGCTCGGTCTCGTCCTTCTTGGAGTTGAGGAGGGCGCGCACCTGCCGCTCGTCCTCAATGGCATCGCGACCCCGCGCGATGGTGCCTGAGATGGGGCACGTCTCCACCCGCCGGCCCGTGACGCGCACGAACATTTCCGGCGACGCGCCCACAAGGAACTCGTCGTTTCCAAGGTTGATGAAAAAGCCATAAGGGGACGGGTTGATGGCCGACAGGCGCCGCATGACCACCGACGGTGCGTCCTCCAAAGGATCGCGGAACACCTGGCTCGGCACCACCTCGAACAGGTCGCCACGGGCAAAGTGGGGGAACGCGCGGCGCACGGTTTGCGCGTATTCGCCAGGCTCATGGTCGTTCTGCGGGACGATGTCGGCCCGTTTGGGGGCTGCCAGCGGTTGAGGGGTGCGGGCGATCCCTTGGGTGGTCGCGCCCCCATAGGCAAACTCGTAAGACGAGACGGTGGCGCGCTTGCCGTGATGGTCCACCGCAAGGATCTCATCAGGCAGATAAAGGACAAGGTCCCGCTGACCGTCATCGCGCGCAAGGCGCAAGGGGATGGGGTCGAACTGGAAGGCAAGGTCGTAGCCGAAGGCGCCCGCAAGGCCGAGCTTGCCGTCCTCTTCGCTTGCAAAGGTGCGCGACAGGATGCGCAGCACCGAAAAGACCGACGGCCTGCGGCTGCGCTCCTCTTCCGTCATCCCATCATCGTCGGCGCCAGGCACGGTGAGGGCGACGAGATTGTCCTCGCACTCAAGGGCAAAGCCCGCGCCGGCGAGCGCATCCACCGCTGCGGCCAACAATGGGCTCCCACGCTGGTTCAACGCGGTGATGCGGACCGCGCGGCCCCATGCCTCGATCATCAGGGGGGGGTCGACCAGCGCGAAATCCCACCGGGTGTAGCGGCCAGGGAACTCGTAGGACGATGTGAAGACGGCACCGCGCTCGGTATCGAGCCTGTCGATCCAAGGGGACAGCGCCCCCTCGTAAGCGATGGTGCGATCCTGGCGGGTGACGTCGACCCCGCCTGTGGTGGTGTAGGTGTGTGGGCTCATCGTGTGCTGTCACGCCTTCAGCGGCGGGCGCGTCTTACGGTTGCGCTCGCGATCGGGGCGAAGCTGACCGTTGAGAGAAGGCCTGTCAACGTCAGTCTTGGCAGGCCTTCTTGATGGTGGGTGGCATCAGCCGGCAAGCACCGTCACGTCGGTGGTGTCGGCCCAGGCGCCCATGTCGAAGAACAGCCCGTCATTGGCGATGAAGCCCACCTCCGCCGACTGGCCGGGCGCCAGCCTTCCGTTCCAGGGGGCGTTGTCGATGGTGGCCTCGCCGCCCTCAAGGGTCAGGATGCCGCCCCAGGAGTTTTGGACCGCAAAGGGCGCATCAAAGGCCAGCGACCAGTTGGAGATGGTGCTGGCGGTCTCGTTGGTGACGGTGACGGCCACCTGGGCCCCTTGCCCCCAATCGTTCACCACCGTCAGCTCGGCCACGACGGCATCGGTCGGTGGCGGCGCATCGTCGTCCACCACGGTGACGGTGGCGCTGCCGGTGCCGATGGTCGCCCCGTCCGCAGCGGTGATTGCGACGGTGAAGGTCTCCTGCGCCTCCTCCACGGCAT
>JBCDCF010000783.1:0-2003 GCA_039182345.1 Pseudomonadota bacterium | reverse complement strand
GCGCCACAATGCCGTTGGCGGCAAAGGCCTTTTCCAACTCGGCGGGTTTGACGAGCTTTGAATATTCGTGGGTGCCGCGGGGGAGCCAGCGCATCACATACTCCGCCCCGACGATCGCCAGCATGAAAGCCTTCAGATTGCGGTTGATGGTGGCAAAGACGGTGAGACCGCCAGGCTTCACCATGCTGGTGCAGGCGGCGACGAAGTCGTCGACATCGGCCACATGTTCCACAATTTCCATGGCAAGGACGGCATCGAATGTCTCGCCGGCTTCGGCCAACGCCTCCGCGGTGGTGACGCGGTAGTCCACAGGGACGCCTGTCTGTTCAGCGTGCCTGCGGGCGACCTCCACGCTGACCGGCGCAGCATCGGCCCCCACCACGGACGCCCCCATCCGGGCCAAGGGCTCCGACAACAGCCCGCCGCCGCATCCAATGTCCAAAATGCGCAGACCCTCCAACGGCGTGCGCCCCTTGGGGTCGCGGTCGAAATGGCGCGTCAGCGTCTGGCGCAGGTATTGAAGGCGCACGGGATTGAACTTGTGCAGTGGCTTGAACTTGCTGTTGGGGTCCCACCATTCGGCGGCCAGACGGTCGAACTTGTCGACTTCAGCCTGATCGATCGTCGTTGCCATTGTCTCTCACCATTGTTTGCGCCGTCGTGACCTGCTAGCTAGCGGCGCGTTCCCCGCTCGCAACGCGTCAGATTCCCCACCATGGCACGCATCGTGATGAAATTCGGCGGCACGTCTGTCGCCGGCCTGGACCGTATCCGCAACGTGGCCGCCCACGTGGCGCGTGAGGTGAAAGACGGCAATGAGGTGGCTGTGGTCGTCTCGGCCATGGCCGGGGAGACCAACCGCCTTGTGGACCTGTGCCGAGAGGCCGCACCGCTGCACGATGCGCGCGAGTATGACACGGTGGTGTCCTCAGGCGAGCAGGTGACGAGCGGGCTCCTTGCCATCGTCCTACAATCCATCGGTGTTGAGGCGCGCTCCTGGCAGGGCTGGCAGATTCCCATGCACACCAACGATGCCCATGGTGTGGCCCGCATCGAGGAGATCAAAGGCTCTGACCTGTTGGAGCGCATCGCCCGCGGCCAGGTGGCGGTGATTGCCGGTTTTCAAGGGATTTCCTCCCTCAACAGGATCACCACGTTGGGCCGTGGCGGGTCGGACACCACGGCGGTGGCCATTGCCGCTGCCATTGCCGCCGACCGCTGCGACATCTACACCGACGTGGACGGCGTCTACACCACCGATCCGCGCATCGTTCACGCCGCGCGCCGCCTTGGGCGGGTGTCCCACGAGGAGATGCTGGAGATGGCTTCGCTCGGCGCGAAGGTCCTCAGCGCCCGCTCGGTGGAGCTTGCCATGCTCTTCGACGTGCCTTTGATGGTGCGCTCCACATTCACCGATCCATCCGTCGCGCCGCCGGGAACGTTGATCACCGGGGAGGAAACCATGGAAGAAGAAGCCGTCACCTCCATCGCCTACTCCCAGGACGAGGCCCAGGTGACCTTGCGCGATGTGCCCGATGCCCCTGGCGTCGCCCACTCCGTGTTCGGTCCCCTGGCGGAGGCCAACATCAACGTGGACATGATTGTCCAGAACATCTCCGAAGACGGGTCCAGCACCGACATCACCTTCACCGTCCCCCAGGCGGACTATGAGCGGGCGATGGCCGTGATCGAAGAGGCGCGCGAGACCATCCGCTTCGGCAAGCTTGTGGGCGCAGTGGACGTTGTGAAGGTGTCTGTCATCGGCATTGGCATGCGCAGCCACGCGGGCGTTGCCGCCACCGCCTTCAAGGCGCTGGGGGAGAAGTCCATCAACATCCGCGCCATCACCACATCGGAAATCAAGATTTCGGTTTTGATCGATGCGGCATACACGGAGCTTGCCGTCAGAACCCTACATTCCGTATACGGGCTGGATAAGGTGACGCACTAGGTAAAGTTGCAGGGAGGGCCGGATGCGCGATACGCTTGCGGGCCCGCGGCAG
>JBCDCF010000782.1:0-2005 GCA_039182345.1 Pseudomonadota bacterium | reverse complement strand
TGAACGCCCTTGCGGGCCTTGCAAAACAGGGCGTGACGGATTGGATCTGCGTGATGGCAGGGGACGATCAGGGCCGCGGGGAGTATCGCGATCAGCTCCTGACCACGGCTGAACGCCTCGGCATAGGCGATCGCGTGCGCATTCCAGGCCACGTGGCGGACGTGCCGGCGGCCCTTGCCGCCACCACCATTGCCGTTGCCCCTTCGGTGGAGCCAGAAGCGTTCGGGCGTGCGGCGGTGGAGGCCCAGGCGGCGCGCGTTCCCATCATCGTCTCCGACCATGGCGCGGTGCGCGAGACGGTGCTCGCCCCGCCGGAAGTCGCCCGCGACAAGCGCACCGGCTGGCGCGTTCCGCCTGGCGATGGCGAGGCGTTGACGGCAGCCTTGTTCGAGGCGTTGCAAGCCTCACGCGAGACCCGTTACGCCATCGGATCGCGCGGCCGCGCCCACGCTTTGGCGAACTTCTCCCTTGCGGCCATGAAACGAAAAACGCTCGGCGTCTATCATTCTGTTTTGGAAGACGACGCGTCTGCTCTATATTAGGGAAGACGCAGGACCGTGTGGTTGGCGCACAGTTTGACCAGGCTTCAAATGCATCAAAGCTTGATCAAATGTTCAGCCCCGGTCCAATGCGCCGTGAAGAACCGATCAGTCGTCAACAATCTGTGGAGACAGCACCATTCGCAGACCCCATCGCGCACCGGCCCCCGTGGTCAAGCAGGGCCCCCGCACCAACAGGGACATTCGCGTCCCCCGCGTCCAATTGGTGGACGCTGAGGGCACCAACCGCGGCATCGTCGATACCGAAGAGGCCATGGCCCTTGCCGAGAATGCCTCGCTCGACCTGGTAGAGATCGCGCCCAATTCCGATCCCCCGGTGTGTAAAATCCTCGATTACGGCCGCTTCAAGTTTCAAACGCAGAAGAAGGCCGCCGAAGCGCGCAAGAAACAAAAAACGTTCGAGGTCAAAGAGATCAAGATGCGTCCGAACATCGACACGCACGACTATGACGTGAAGATGAAGGCCATCAGGAAATTCTTCGACGGTGGCGACAAGGTGAAGGTGACCTTGCGTTTCCGTGGCCGCGAGATGGCGCACCAGAATTTGGGGATGGAACTCCTCAACAAGGTGCGCGAAGACACCCAGGAAATTGCCAAGGTGGAGGCCGAGCCCAAGCTGGAAGGCCGCCAGATGGTGATGGTCCTGGCACCCACCTCGCGCTAAACGCAAAGCCGGCCTTTGTGGTTCACGAAGGCCGGCAACGCCGGACGACCTAAGGGATCCGGCCGCCCCAAACGGGCGCGGTCACTGCCCCACCGCGCCGGAGAAGGCCGTCTGCCGCCCTCCAATCATGCCCATAACAGACAATCGGCTTACTCTGCCGCTGACGCAAAAAGGGCCGGGCGAGCGCCTGCGCCTCACTTGCCGATCAGCTTGAAGACGCGCATCAACAGCCAGATGGGCACCACAATCACAGCGCCCAGGACGAGGATGCTGATCACCTCCTCCACAGTGCCAAGGCCCAGATTGGACAAGTAGCGCAGCCTGTCTTCAAACCAGCGGATCACGTCCCCGGCGTTGACGTCGAGCACGGTCAGGATCACCCCGACCACGAAGGACAGGATCACAAGGCGCACGAGGACGCCGAGCGGCGAACCGCCCAGCACCCGCTCCACACCTGTCCCGCGACGACCAATATCGTTCATAACCAACCTCCACAGGGGCGTTTAGATAAGGTCGCCTTTCGCTGCGATCCATCCCGTTGAGGCGTCCCAATGGTCAATGGTATGGCGAAGCGGCCCGTCAGGGGTGAGGAGATGCGACCATGACCGACACAAACGCCACGCCCCTGTGGCGCCCCGATGACGCTGCCATCGAACGGGCCGCCATCACACGCCTTTGCACCTTGGCAAAGACCCGCGCCGGCCGCTCCATTGACGGTTTTGATGCCCTCCACGCCTGGTCGGTGGAGGACCCTGGCGCATTCTGGGACCTTGTGTGGGAC
>JBCDCF010000781.1:0-2006 GCA_039182345.1 Pseudomonadota bacterium | reverse complement strand
GGCATTCACTGTGATCCCATCCTTGCCAAGCTCATGACCAAGCTGTCGCACAAGGCCGATCTGCCCCGCCTTTGCGCTGGCGTAGGACTGGATGCCCGTCAGGCTCACATCGAGCCCTGCGCGGCTGGTGATGGTGATGATCCGCCCATGCCCGTGCGCCTTCATGTGCGGCACCACGGCCTTGGCAAGATAGAAGGCGGCGGTCTGGTTCACCGCGACGATGGCGTCCCAGTCCTCGGGCGCAATGGTCTCCACAGGCCGGCCCACCTGACCCCTGACCCCGCCTGCCACGTGAACGGCGATGGTGAAGGGGCCATCGGTCTCCACAAAGCGCATGAGACCCTGCGCATCCGTCACATCGAGGACGGCGGTGGCAACACCGGTGCCCTCAAGGGCGGTCAGCGAAGCCTGGTCGATGTCGATGGCCGAAACCTTTGCGCCGGCCCCATGAAGGGCAAGCGCGATGGCACGGCCGATTCCCTGCCCGGCGCCTGTGACGATGGCGCTCTGGCCGCTCAGCGAAAGGTTCATGCCGCCTCTCCGTGATGGGCCGCCAACGCGTCCAGCGTTTCAAGGGACAAGGGGCGGCGGCCTGCCTCAATGTCCTGGATCAGGCCCACGAGGCGGCGGTTGAGGGGCATTGCAACGCCGTGACCTTCGCCGATCTCGATGGCCTTGGTGATCAAAGGGTCCACCTCGGTGCGCCGCTTGCGCACGGCAAGGTCGCGCCAGATGCCTGAGTGGGATTTGGCCGAACGGCGGTTGTGGGCCACCATCGCGTCGAACGAGGCGGTGCGCGCCGCAGGGTCCGCGCCTTCCATAAACGCCTCCGGCACATAGCCGTTGAAGCCGAGGGGCGTGACGCCTTCGGCCTGTGCGGCCGCCATCATTTCCTGCGCAACGGCGGCAAGGGTGGGGCGGTAGGGGTCCATCGCCAAAACGTCGGCAATGGAATCGTTTGTGAGCGCTGTGGCAAAGAGCAGCGCGCCATAGCCGAGCTTGCCCCACAGATAACCCCAGATGTTGGGGGTGGTGATGGCGTCCTGGTCGAAGCGCTTCAGGAGGGCATGGGTGGCCTCAAGGCGGGGCGTTGCGGTGCCATCGAGCTCGCCCACCACCACAGCGCCTCGCCCGCCATAAAGGATGCGGCCTGGCGCCATGTAATCCGCGCCGAAGTTGATGAAGGCGCCGAGGGTGCGCTGGCGGCCCACCGCATCGGCGAGGATCAATTCCGTCAGCCCGTTCTGGAGCGACAGCACGTGGCCGTCGGCGGCAAGGTGGGGGAGGAGTTGCGCTGCCGCCGCTTCGGTGGCCTGGGCCTTGGTGCACAGCCAGATGGCATCGTACGTCCCCGCCACACGGTCGGGCGTCACAGCCTTTGCGGGGACGGTGAAGGCCTCAAGCGGCCCTTCGATGGACAGGCCGCCGGCGTTGATGGCGGCCACGTGGTCCGCGTCAATGTCCACGAAGAGGATGTCGACGCCATCGCGGGCAAGGTAGGCGCCGATGGTGCCGCCGATGGCCCCAGCGCCCCAGATCAAGAGGGTCACGACCAGGGGCCTTCCAGAAGGTCGCGGGTCTCTGCCACAGCCACCTCCCAAAGGGCGTGCATGACCTCGTCGGGCTTGATGGCCTCGCCGCCGAACACCCCATCGCCCAGCGCCTCGCGCACCGCTTTGGGGGACATCAGGCGCATACGGTCAAGGTCGATCATCTCCTTGCGGCCTTTGGGAAAGTCGGTCCCCTTAAGGCGCGTCCAGGGGAAGTTCTCCATCCATGAGGCGTGACTTGCGGCAGGATCGATCTCCTGCACCTTGGCCCAGGTGCGCGGCGCCATCCACCAGTTGTGGAACTTGATGGCGAGGTCCTCGCGCTCGCGCATCATGTCGAGGGCCATGGCGCCGACGGGGTTGTTTCCGCCATGGCCGTTGACGATGAGAATCCGCTTGAAGCCCGAGCGGTGAAGGCTGTCCACAATGTCTTCCACCAGGCGCAAAAGCGTTGCC
>JBCDCF010000780.1:0-2006 GCA_039182345.1 Pseudomonadota bacterium | reverse complement strand
GGCGAGGATGTGTAGGGAGATCTGGCTCATGGCTCCTGCCGCTACTTTGACTTGAGGAAAATGTCGAGCCCCACAAGGCGGTCCAGCAGCCACACCACCACCAGCGCGACGACAATGTAGAGGACGGAGACGGCCGCAAGGTCCGGCGTGATGACGCTGCGGATGGAGTTGTAGATCTGGACCGGCAGCGTCACGGTGCGCGCATCGGTGAGGAAGAGGCTCACCAGGAACTCGTTGAAGGCGAGGATGAACATCAACAGCGCGCCCGTGATCACCCCAGGCATCACCGCAGGCAGCGTGACGGTGAAGAAGGCACGCAACGGCGAGGCGCCGCAATTGTAGGCCGCGTTCTCAAGCTCAGGGTCGAGCGCGTTCACCGAGGCGGCGACGGACCAGATCATGAAGGGGAGGTTGATGATGCAAAGCGCCGCCCCCACCGGCCACAAGCTGCCCAGAATGCGAATCTCGCCGAAAATGAGCATCATGGAGATGCCCGACACCACGAGAGGGATGGTGAAGGGCAGCAGGAGATAGACCTGGATGGGCGTGCGCCAACGCCGCCTGATGCGCACCATGGCAAGGGCAGCAAGGGTGCCTGCCGGAATCGCAATCGCCGTGCACACAAGCGAGACATAGACCGTGCGCCACAAAGCGTTCTTGAAGGAGGTGAGCTGCCACAGTTCGCCATACCATCTGAGCGACAGTCCTTCTGGCGGGAAGGCGATGATGTCGCCAGCGGTGAAAGACGCGCCGACGATGATGAGGGTGGGGAGCGTCAGGGTGAGGACCGAAAAGCCCGTCAGCGTCCACAGGACAATGGCTTTCGAGCCCCTCATGACCGCTCGCCCCTGAAGCCGAGGGTGCCTGTGCCGGCCATCACGAAGATGATCGCAACGATGGCCGAGCCTACGACGGTGAGGATGATGGCAAGGGCGGCCGCAAGCCCTGCGTTGGAGATCTGAAAGAAGGAATCGTAGATGGCGCTGGCGAAAAAGTCCTGGGTGCCGCCGCCAAGGATTTCGGGCATGGCAAAATCGGTCATGGTCAAGGTGAACACCACCACTGAAGCGCCGATGAGACCGGGGCGCGCCATGGGGATCACCACGTGGAGGAAGGTGCGCGGCCAGGGCGCGCCGAGGCTTTCGGACGCAAGCTCCATGTCCTCCCCGATGGCGGTCAGCGCAGGGATGAGGAGGAGGACGGCAAAGGGCAGCATGTACTGGACAAGGCCGAAGAGGACCGTTGCATAGCTGAACAACAGGTCGAACGGCGGCAGGCCGACGGCGGTGACAAGGCCGTTCACCAACCCCTCCTTGCCAAGGATGATGAGCCAGCCATAGGCCCGCACCACCTGGCCGATGAAGAACGGCAGGAACAGCGCCACCAGCAGGAACTTGCGGGTGAAGGAGGAGCGTGTGCGCACCAAAATGTAGGCGTAGGGAAGGGCAAGGGCGATGGTGAAGGCCGTCACAAGCGTGGCGCCCAGGAGCGTGCGCCAGAGAACGCGCAGGTAGACGGGCCTCTCAAGAAAGAGGGCGTAGTTGGTGAGGCTGTACTCTTCCTTCAGCCTGTAGGTGGCAATGTCCAGTTCATGCAGGCTGTACTCCAACATGTAGCCGAGGCCGATGAGGAGAACGCCCGTCAACAGAAGCGCCGGCGTCAGGAAGAGCCAGCCGACCGTCCCGCGCGTCATGACACGCGCGGGATCTGTTTGGCACGGGGCAGGGCGGTCTTATGAACGTGCCCCGTCATGGCCCGATCAGCCCTGGAAAATCTCTGAGAACTTGGCGAACCAGATGGGCTGGTTTTCCACCAGGATCGGCGTTGGTATGGAGACGAGCTTTTCAAAGTCGGCCGGTGTGGTGGGGTAGGCGGGGTCGTTCTTAAGGTCCTCGGGCGGCTCGATGCCGGGATAGACCGGCGGCAGGCCAAGGGCGCCGCACCAGGCTTTCTGGACGGGCTCGGACAGGGCCATGTTGATGAATTCCTTGGCCCAGTGTTCTTCG
>JBCDCF010000779.1:0-2020 GCA_039182345.1 Pseudomonadota bacterium | reverse complement strand
TGGGCCATGGTCTTGCCGGCGGCAGAAGCTTTTCGCGCGCCGACGACGCCGATGGCTCTTTTGGACATCAGCCGCGCATCGCCCCGCACCATGACGACGGGCGGCGGCGCGTGGATGGCAGCAAGCTTCGGCGGATAGTCTGGCGTGCCGAGGAAGACGTGGTGGGCACCCAAGCGGGCGGCGCGGTCCATCTCCCGCAGCACCGAATCACGGCTTGCGATGACGATGGGGGCCCTGCCGCCCACCTTCTGTGTCAGCGCCGGGAGAGCGGCGAGCGCCTCCTTCGCATCACCGAATCGCGACAGGAGCGACAAAAAGGTGGCAGGGCCCACATTGTGGGAGCGGATCAGCCGCAGCCAATCCACCACCTCTTCATCCACAGGGCCGCGGAGCATGGCCGCGCTCAGGACGATTTGCCGATGCGGCTTTCGCTGCCCGTGACGAGCCGCCTGATGTTGGCATGGTGCTTCAAGAACAACAAAAGGGTCATCACCGCAAACACCTCGGCAAATTGAAACTGGTTGAGAAGAATAAGGACAAACGGCACCGACAGGCTGGCAAGCAGTGCGGCGAGGGAGGAATAGCGCGTCAAAAACGCCACCAGCAGCCAGATGCCGGCAAACACCAAAGCGGCCTGGAAGGATGCGGCAATGAGACAGCCGAGGAAGGTCGCCACCCCCTTCCCGCCCTTGAACTTCAGCCAAACCGGGAAAAGGTGGCCGAGAAATGCCCCGAGGGCGGCCGTCACCGCAAAGTCAGGACCGCCGATGGTGTTGCCCAGCGCCACCATGGCGCCGCCCTTCAACGCATCGAGCGCAAGTGTTGCGGCCGCAAGGTCCTTGCGGCCGGTCCGCAAGACATTGGTGGCGCCGATATTGCCCGAACCGATGTTGCGCACATCCCCAAGACCGGCAAGGCGCGTGAGAAGTAATCCGAACGGTATTGAGCCGACCAGATAGGCCACCACCAACATAACGATGTAGTAGGGCCACACGGCCGCCCAGCTAATTGGATCGGGCATTCAGCGTCCAAGCGTTGCGTCACTGCCGCGATTGGTGACGCAATTGACCGGAAGTCGCAAGCGCCCGTTGCGGTTAGCACTTATGACGAGTACACCTTGACACGCTACGCTCGCATGAGAGCGGGCACCGTTTGTGGAGGCTTCGGTGCACAAGACCATGGAGGAAACGCGCGCCCGCCGCGTCGGCCTACGCCGATCGCCTGGTATGGAGCCGACGCTCTCCGCCCCTGCGCCTGAGTTCGCCGGGTTGAATACCTATGCCTCCGACCCTGTTCTCACCGCCGCACTCGACGCCACACTGGACGAAGAGACCGAAGACGAACTGAAGGCGTTCGGCGCCTATTGGGGGTCTGGCGAAGCGCAGGAAGTGGCGCGGATCGCCAACGCCAACACCCCCACATTCCGCGACATGGATTGGGAGGGCAACCGCCTGGACCAGGTGGACATGCACCCCGCCTACCATGCGCTCATGAACCGCAGTGTGACGGCGGGCCTCACCTCAAGCGCCTGGGAAGAGGGGGAGGACAGGCGCCAGCATCGCCTGCGTGCGGCCACGCTCTACCTCACCGCCCAGTGCGAGCGTGGGCATCTGGCCCCCATCAGCGCCACCCATGCCACCGTCGCCGCCCTGGCCTATGCGCCCGATCTTGAGGCCGAACTCTACCCGTTGATTGCAAGCCGCCGGTATGACAGGCGCGCCGTCCCCTTGCGCGACAAGGAAGGCGCCATCGCCACCCTTGCCATGAGCGAGCGGGGGGCGGGCGGCGCCACCACCAACTGCCGCGGCGAAATGGTGGGGGGCGATGCCATCCGCCTGTGGGGCCGCAAGTGGATGGTGGCCGCACCCATGGGCGACATCGTGTTGTCCCTATGCCTGACGCAGGATGGGCCGACGGCCGTTGCCATTCCCCGATTCGACCCAGAAAACATGGGCGCCATCAGGATCGAGCGCATGCTTGCCCTTGGCGGCCTTGCCTCGCAGGCGGTGGTGGCGCTCGG
>JBCDCF010000778.1:0-2022 GCA_039182345.1 Pseudomonadota bacterium | reverse complement strand
TGGCGAAGAGGCGCCGCGCCGACACGCACAGGCCTTCCGCCGCGGCCTTCTGGTCAACCTCACCAACCCCAAATCGGCCATGATGTGGGCGGCCGTTGCCACCTTCATGATCGGCGCGGGCCTCACCCCTTGGCAGGTGATGGCGTTCGCCCCCATCGGCTTTGCCAGCGCCTTTGCGGTTTATGGCTCTTACGCCGTCCTGTTTTCCAGCGCCCCCGCGCGCCGCGCCTATGGCCGCTTTGCCAAGGTGTTCGAGGGGGTGTTTGCCGCAGCCTTCGGTGTGCTGGGCGGACAGCTTCTGGTCAGCGGCATCCGCGAGGCCGGACGCTGAATCACACCTTGGCGGCAAGGCGGGGGAGCATGCGCACCGCCTCCTCCACCATGGCACCGATGGCAAGGCACTCCGCTTCGGTGTTGTAGGCCTGGACGGACAGGCGCACCCACAACGCCCCGCAAAACGGCATGACGTGCACTTCGGCGCGGTGGGTGCGCCACAGGAAGGCTTTCATGGCATCGGCGGTCTCGCGGGTGGGGGGCAGGTCCCCAGGCACCCTCACCGTTGCCATGGAGCCGAAGAGGCCCGAAGGGGCGCCCACCTGTGTCTCCCAACGTTCGGCAAGGGCGGCAGCCGCCTTGGTGACGACTGTATGGTTGCGTTTACGCAGAAGCGGCCCACCGTGGGCGGCATGGAAGGCAAGCGCATCGGATACGCAAAGCCAGGGGGAGGCATCGCGGGTGCCGAGCTTGTCGAACTCGGCCGTGAAGCCTTTGCCCAGATCATGGGAGATCACGGTGGGGTGGAGCCCCACCTGGCCGTCCTTCCCCGTCCACAAGAAGGCCGCGCCCTTAGGTGCACACAGCCACTTGTGGCAGTTGCCCACATAATGGGCGACGCCCAGCGAAGGCACATCAAGGTCGAGCATCCCCGGCGCGTGGGCCCCGTCCACAAGGACAGGGACAGGCGCCTTTGCCGCAATCTCCGCCACGGGAAAGACGACGCCGCTCACAGAGGCCACGTGGTCGATCAAGATCAGCCGCGTGGCATCGGTGACCCGCGACAGCACCATCGCGGCAAGGTCGTCCCCCTCTTTGATGGGAAGGCCCACATCGGCAACGGCGATGGACGCGCCCAAAGGCTCCAGCACAAAACGAAGGGTGTTGCGCACGGCATTATAGACGTGGTCGGTGACAAGCACCTCGTCGCCCTCCTTGAAGGACAGCGACTTCAGGACGGCGTTGATCCCGCTCGTGGTGTTTTCCACAAAGGCGATGTCATCGGCCTCCGCCCCCAAGAAGCCTGCAAGGTCGCTAGCGGCCTTGCGGATGGCGCTGGGCGCTTCGTTGTTGATGAACTGGCAGGGCTGGGCCTCAAGGCGCGCACGCCAGCGCGCTTGCGCGGCCAAAATGGTGCGCGGGGTCGCCCCGTAGGAGCCGTGGTTCAAAAAGATCATGTCGCGTTCCAGGGGCCAATGGTCTTTCGCCGGGTCGCCATATGCGCTCAAAGTCCAAAACCCCTTCCTTGACGACCGGAGCGTTCCCTTGCCCCACGCCATCGACGATGCCTTGCGCACCACCCTTGCGGCCGCTTCGGTGCCCTCGGTGGTCTCCACGCTCTATCGCATGGGATATCAGAACGTCTTCCTGCGCGGCGTCAAACCTTTGGCGGCGCCCGACACCCCCATCATGGTCGGCCCCGCCATGACCATGCGCACCATTCCCATCCGCGAGGACAAGCGCGCGGACATTGCCGAAGTCCGTGCCCCTAACCTTCAGGGCAAAGCCTTCAACGACACGGCGGCCGGCGAAGTCCTTGTGTGCGAGGCCGGCGGCATTGTGGACACAGCCCTCCTCGGCGACATGGTGGCCACGAGCTTCAAGGTGCGCGGTGTGGCCGGCATCGTGGTGGACGGCGGGGTGAACGACCGTGCCTCCATCGCCCACATCGGCCTGCCGGTCTATGCCGCTGGCGATGCCTCGCTCCCCTTCACCTCCCACAGGCTGATCACGGCGTTGAACGCACCC
>JBCDCF010000777.1:0-2023 GCA_039182345.1 Pseudomonadota bacterium | reverse complement strand
TCGAGTTTGGCTGATGTCGACATGAAACCCCTGGCGCCGCAGCGCAACGCGTCACGCCGCGGCGCAATCCGCCACGGCGCGACTGACAGGATGTGCCCTTAGGACTTCATGATGCCTTCGATGGCCGAGGACGTGTCGCCGATGACAGTCTTGGCGTCCTCCCCGTTGAGGACGACGCGCTGGACCATGTCGGCAAGGACGCCTGAGTTGACGATCTCGCCAGCCTTCACGTTGGGGGTGTGGTCTGGCGATTCGTAGCCGAGGTTGAAGCCGCCGGCGGCCGCGGACGCCATCAGGTCAACCTCTTCGGTGTACTTTTCGATGATGGGGTTGTCCTTGTAGCGGGGGTCGTCGGAGATGGTTTGTAGGACCGGCAGGACGTGACCGGGGGCTGCGTGTAGTTGTGCGATGTACCCCTCGGGATCGAACAGGAAGGCGGCGAAACGCTTGGTCTCTTCCATGTGGGGCGCGGCCTTCGGAATGAAGACGGACGGGAAGTCATTGAAAGTCCAGGGGCTCACCTCCCGCGAGATGCGCGGGTAAAGGGCACAGGTGACGCTGTCGGCGATGGGCGGGTTCTGGTCGTTCACGTTGATGAGGACGCGGCCTGTGTAGATGCCAGTGGCCGTGGCGCCGCTGACGAAGGCGGTCAGGCTTTCGCCCCATGAATAGTTGGTGGCGCCCGGGGGGCACAGCTCGCGCATGGAGGTGTAGAACTCCAGCGCGTTGCGAGTGGCATCGCTGTCGAGCGCCACTTCAAGGTCGGGCGTAAAGATCTGACCGCCGGCCAAGTGGATGAAGCCGATGATGGTCAGCGTCGTCATGGAGTTTTTGGCGTAGGGGAGCGGGGCGCCGTAGATGCCGCCCTTTTGCATGGCTTGGCAGGCGGCGCGAAGATCGTCCCAGGTCTCGGGGATTTCGAGGCCCGCTTCGCCCAGAAGGTCGGTGCGCACCCACAGCATGTTGGCAGCGGAGTTGCCGATGCCGGTGCCCGCGTACTGGCCTTCGTCGATCTCGTAGATGTCGTTGGCGCCGGGATAGTATTTTTCCGGGCCGACCATGGAGATGACGTCGTTCAACGGCTCCAGGAGCCCGTTGCGCCAGTAGTTGGAGACGGCAAAGGACGGCAGGTGTGTGACGACGTTCGGCACGTCACCGCTGGCAAAGGCAGCGGCGAGTTGGGGGGCGTACCCTTCATCGGAGGTCTTCTCGAAGACGACTTTGATGTTGGGGTGGGCTTTCTCGAAGTTTTCGATCTGCAGCTTGTAGGCGGCGAGCTGTGCAGGGGAGGCCTGGGGGGACCACCAGCGGATGGTGACAGGGTCCTGCGCGGCAAGGGGCGTGGCAAACCCTGCCATTGCCCCTGTTGCGGCCATGCCCTTCAAGGCGGTGCGGCGTGTCAGGCCGCCTTTGAGTGTGCGCGTCATGTGGTGCCTCCCAACCCAATGTTCGCATATCGAACGTCTGTGCGATAAAGAGACATGATTATGGCGCGCGGCGCAAGACGGTGGGCTTTGAAAGCGCTGTGGCAAGGGCGATTGCGCTAAGGCGAGGGGACCGGCACAAAGCGGCGATGACGAAGAAAGCCATTTCGGCCGTCGCTCAGGATGAGCCGGCCACAGACAATCGCGATCACGTGAGTTCGCTGGCACGCGGGCTTGATGTGTTGCGGGCCTTCAGCCGAACGCGCAAGCGCATGACCTTGTCGGAGGTGGCGGCGGAAACGGGGATGACGCGGGCGGCGGCGCGGCGGTTCCTTTTGACTCTGGTGCGCGAGGGCTATGCGCAGACCGATGGGAAGCTGTTCGACCTGACGCCGCAGGTGCTGGAGTTGGGCTTTTCGGTGATCTCCTCCATCGGGATTTGGGACATTGCGCGGCCGTTCTTGGCGCAGCTGTCCCAGGAGATGGAGGAGTCCATTTCGGCCGCTGTGCTGGATGGCAAGGACGTGGTCTACGTGGTGGGCACGCAATACCACCGTGTGATCAGTGTGGGGGTGACGGTGGGGAGCCGCCTTCCCGCC
>JBCDCF010000776.1:0-2029 GCA_039182345.1 Pseudomonadota bacterium | reverse complement strand
TCAATGCTAAGAGTGTTGAGGCAGCAATTGCCGCCCTTTCCCCTTATGCTGTCGATGTTTCGACAGGGGTTGAAACGGACGGACGGAAAGATGCGGCAAAGATTGCGGCCTTCGTTGCTGCCGCCAAAGCCGCCGCAAAGGCAACGGCGTAGGCCAGAGACAGGGCGGCTGTTGCGGCCCATCGCCGGCGGCTGGCGCATCGGCGTGCTTGACCCTGGTTTCGCCAACGTGCTTTCAGCACCGGCTAACGCCTGGCAGCGCTGCCGGCACCCTTAACGCCCAACGCCATGAAGGACGCCATGAGCGAACGCCCCAACTCCTACCGCAATGGGCCAGACGAGCGTGGCCGGTTTGGCATCTTCGGCGGCCGCTTCGTGGCCGAGACGTTGATGCCGCTGATCCTGGACCTGGAAAAGGCCTATGACGCGGCGCGCGAGGACCCTGCCTTCGCAGCCGAACTTGCCGACCTTGGCACCCACTATATCGGCCGGCCCTCCCCGCTCTACTTTGCCGAGCGGCTGTCGGACGAGCTTGGCGGCGCGCGCATCTACTTCAAGCGCGACGAGCTGAACCACACGGGCAGCCACAAGATCAACAACTGCATCGGCCAGATTCTCCTCGCCAAACGCATGGGCAAGACGCGCATCATCGCCGAGACCGGCGCCGGCCAGCATGGTGTTGCGACAGCAACGGTGTGCGCGCGCTTCGGGCTGCCTTGCATTGTCTATATGGGCGCCAAGGACATCGAGCGGCAGGCGCCCAACGTCTTCCGTATGAAGCTTCTGGGTGCCGAGGTGGTGCCCGTTGAATCAGGCGCAGGCACCCTGAAGGACGCCATGAACGAGGCCCTGCGCGACTGGGTCACCAATGTGGACAGCACCTACTACCTCATCGGCACGGCGGCAGGTCCCCACCCCTACCCTGTGATGGTGCGCGACTTTCAGTCCGTCATCGGGACCGAAGCGCGCGGCCAGATGTTGGAGATGGCAGGGGCCCTTCCCAACACGGTCGTCGCGGCGGTGGGCGGCGGCTCCAACGCCATCGGCCTGTTCCATCCGTTCCTCGACGATTCGAATGTTGAGATCGTGGGCGTTGAAGCCGGCGGCGAAGGGCTTGATGGCGATCAGCACTGCGCCTCGCTCACCGCTGGTGCGCCTGGCGTTCTCCACGGCAACCGCACCTATCTGCTGCAAGATGGTGACGGGCAGATTTTGGAGGGTCACTCCATCTCAGCAGGGCTCGACTATCCCGGCATTGGCCCGGAGCACGCCTGGCTGAAGGAAACCGGGCGCGTCTCCTACGTTCCCATCGGCGATGAGGAGGCGCTCGCGGCCTTCCAGCTCCTTGCGCGCACAGAAGGCATCTTGCCGGCGCTTGAGCCTGCCCACGCTCTCGCCCATATCGCAAAAGTCGCGCCGACCATGGGTCGCGATGCGACAATCCTGATGAACCTGTGCGGCCGCGGCGACAAGGACGTCCACACGGTCGCCGCAGCACTCGACGCACGCGCCAAGAAGGCGAACTGACCGTGACGAGGGTCGGCGGAAATGTACGAGGTTCAATACATCGCCCCCGTCGATTGCAAGCGTGGGACGGCGGAGCTGGCGTTTCCCTGGAAGGGTGGCGAGCTTGCATTCCTGATCCATCACGAGCGTCATGCCTTCAGTTACGATGTTTCCCACCAAATCATTAGGTTCAGGAGGTGGCGCGACCTCGTGTGCGAGAGCGGTCCGGAGCAGCCTCTCGTGCAGCTGAAAGAGCGGCTTGAGAAGGACGGCGTCGAGGCGCTGTGGTTGGAAGGAAAAGGCGGCCCCGGCACCTATTCGGCGAAAACGCCGGATATCGATGTCGGAGAGATTTTTCGTGCCTTTGACGAGGTGACGGCCCACCTTACCGAGTGGGAAATGGACATGCGGGCGCGAGGCGTCGCAGAGTATTAAGGGTTGGAAGACAGATGGATCGGATTGCCAAGCGGTTTTGCGCTCTTGCGTCAGAAAACCGTGCAGCGCTCGTCACGTATATGATGGCG
>JBCDCF010000775.1:0-2031 GCA_039182345.1 Pseudomonadota bacterium | reverse complement strand
TTGGCCTGCGCCGTGTGCGCGGCGAGAAGAGCGATGTGGACGCTGCGGTGAAGAAAGCGGCCGAGATCCTTGAGCTGACGCCGCTGCTTGAACGCCTGCCCCGCCAGCTCTCGGGCGGCCAGAGGCAGAGGGTGGCCATCGGCAGGGCCATTGTGCGCGAGCCCAAAGTCTTCTTGTTCGACGAACCTTTGTCGAACCTTGATGCCGCCTTGCGGGTGCAGACGCGGCTGGAGATTGCCAAGCTCCACCGCCAGATGAACGCCACGATGATCTACGTCACCCACGACCAGGTGGAGGCGATGACGCTGGCCGACCGCATTGTGGTGTTGAACGCCGGCAATGTGGAGCAGTTCGGCTCGCCACTGGAGCTATACCATCGCCCGGCAAACCTATTCGTTGCCCGCTTCCTCGGCTCCCCCACCATGAACATTCTGGATTGCGCCGTGAAATCGGTGGAGGGGGAGGCGGTCAGCGTGGACCTTCCCGATCACGCCGCCTGCACCGTCCCTGCCGAGGCGTCCGGTGTGGAAGCCGGCACGCCCATCAAGCTTGGCGTGCGGCCCGAACACCTTGCCCTCGCAGACCCCAACAACGGTGCCACCTTCAAAGGCGAGGTGGATGTTGTGGAAGAACTTGGCGAAAGCCACCTCACCCATGTGAATGTTGCCGGCCACCGCATTGTCGTGCGCGGGTCGGGCGATGCCAGGGTGCGCGAAGGGGAGGCCGTTGGCATTGCCTTCAAGGGCGAGGATGGGCACCTCTTCCGCGCCGATGGCGTTGCCCTCCCCCGCCGCGGCGCCATTCCCGAAAGCAGGCACACCCACGTCTGATTGCTGTTAAGCGCTCAGCGTCGGCTGGAAGGCGTTCCACCGCTCGGCCGCTTCGAGCACGGCGTCGATCGAGCGGTAGGAGGCCGTGTCCACCATCAGCGAGCGGGCCATGTGAAGGGCGCGCGCCTCTGCGGTGGCCCGCACGGCTTCGTCCTCGATCCACTCAAGGTCGATATTGTGGGCAAGACCGAGGATGCGGCGCGTCATCTTCGCCGCCGCAAACCCGAGCGCATCCTGGAACAGGCGGTCCATGAAGGCCTCCCTCTCCACCTCAAGCCGCAGCGCTGAGGCGGGGTCGGCAAAGAGCGCTGCGGGATAGACGTCGCCGCCCGCCCCCTCCCGCCACAGCGCCAGGAATTTCTGGCGGAAGCCCGTCCAGAAGGCGCCTGTGGTTTCAAGGACGTAGCGGCGATACGCATCCCGTCCGCCGGGCGCATCCTCATGGCCGATCTGCGAGAAGTAGTTGAGGAGAAGGTTGGCGATGGGCGCCCCAAGGTCGAACCCCATGGGTCCCACGAAGGCAAACTCGGGGTCGATAACCCGGGTGTCCTCCACCGTTGCCATCAAGGAGCCTGTGTGAAGGTCGCCGTGGATCAACGCTTCCGTAGACCCCACGAACTTTGCCTTCAGCCGTGAGATCGCCACCTTCAGGTCGCCATCGCCGCGGATGTTGGCGGCCATTTGATCAAGATGCGGCGTGGTCCAGCGGTTGTTGTCGGCCACCATGTAAGGCTCTGTGAAGATCAGATCCTCGGTGATCTTGCAGAGCGCGGTGTTGCCGGCAAAGTCGGCAATCAGTGTCTTCTTGTCGGCGGCTGGAAGGGCGAGGTCGCTGGTGGCAAACAGTGTCTTGGCGCAAAAGTCCGACAAGGTGCCGGCAAGGTCAGGGTAGACGATCCCGTCAATCATCCCGCGGCGGACGATGATATGCGGCTCCAACAGCTCCATGACAATGAGGGCCATCGCCTCGTCATATCCATAGATTTCAGGCACCAACCCTGGCGCATGGCGGGCCTGATGGGTCAGCGCCATGTGCTCATAGTGGGCGCGTGAGAGGGGGAGCGGCCAGCTTTCCCCCACAAGGCGCACGTAAGGCAATGCCTGCTTCACCACCACGCCGCCGGCCGGTCCGCGCACCTTGAACACAAGGTTGAGGTTGCCGTCCCCCACCTCCTCCACCGACCAGGCCTTAGGGTCGCCG
>JBCDCF010000774.1:0-2043 GCA_039182345.1 Pseudomonadota bacterium | reverse complement strand
GGCCGACGCTCCAGCAGGCGATGAAGTCCATCAAGGAGGAGCTGAAGCACCGCCTTGTGGAGTTGAACAATGCCGGCCGCCTCCTGGAAGCCCAGCGGCTGGAGCAGCGCACACGCTTCGATCTTGAAATGATGGAGGCGACGGGCGCCTGCAACGGGATCGAGAACTATTCGCGCTACCTGACGGGCCGCAAACCCGGCGAGCCGCCCCCCACGCTGTTTGAGTATCTGCCCGACAACGCCATTGTGTTCCTGGACGAAAGCCACGTGACGGTGCCGCAGATCGGCGCCATGTACCGCGGCGACTTCAGGCGCAAGGCCACCCTTGCCGAGTATGGCTTCCGCCTGCCCTCTTGCATGGACAACAGGCCGCTACGGTTTGAGGAGTGGGACATCATGCGGCCCCAAACCGTGTGCGTGTCGGCAACGCCCGGCGGGTGGGACCTTGATGAATCAGGCGGCGTCTTTGTCGAGCAGGTCATCAGGCCCACAGGGCTTGTGGACCCGCCCGTGGAGATCCGCCCCGCCAAGCATCAGGTGGACGATGTGCTCGGCGAAATCCGCTCTGTCGCGGACGCCGGCTACAGGACGCTCGTCACCACACTCACCAAGCGCATGGCCGAGGATCTGACCGAGTACCTTCACGACAACGGTGTGAGGGTGCGCTACATGCACTCCGACATCGACACCATCGAGCGCATCGAGATCATCCGCGACCTTCGCCTTGGTGCGTTCGATGTCTTGGTCGGCATCAACCTTTTGCGCGAAGGGCTCGATATTCCAGAATGCGGGCTGGTCGCCATCCTCGATGCGGACAAGGAAGGGTTTTTGCGGTCCGAGACCTCGCTGGTGCAGACCATCGGCCGCGCGGCCCGTAACGTTGACGGTCGCGTCATCCTTTATGCCGACGCCATGACAGGCTCCATGGAGCGGGCCATTGCCGAGACCAACAGGCGGCGCGAAAAGCAGCTTGCCTATAACGAGGCCAACGGCATCACGCCTGAAAGCGTCAAACGCTCCATCGGCGATATCCTGGAGTCGGTGTACGAGCGCGATCATGTCATCATCGACAAAGGCATCGCAGAGACCCCTGGCATCGGCCACAACATGGCCGTCACGCTGGAAGACCTTGAAAAGCGTATGCGCGATGCCGCCGCGAACCTTGAGTTCGAGGAAGCGGCACGCCTGCGCGATGAGATCCAGCGCCTGCAAAAGACCGAGCTTGCCATCTCCGACGACCCCATGGCCCGCCAGCGCGAGGTGGAGGCGACCGCAGGGCGCTATGCCGGCGAGCGCACCTATGGCCGCGCCGCCAACCTTCCAAGCCGTGCCAAGAAGCCGTCCTTGGACGATATGGGCCCTGGCACCGACCGTGGACGCGTGCGCCGCGAGGGCGAGGCGCCCAAGACCCGCGCGCGCAAAAACACCCTCGATGAGATGACCGTCAAGCGCACCGAAAAACCGCGCCGGAAGGAGGATGCCGACACCCTCATCCGCCGCCACAAGGTGGGGATTGGCAGCCATGAAGACCCCACCGAGGTGAAGAAAGCCGGCCGGCGCAAGCGCAAGACCGGTCGGCCTGGCAACTGACCGCCGACCGGGGCAAGGAGGCCGCCATGAGCACCGATGGCGAAGTCAAAACCGTCGTCAAGCAAAAGACCGAGCGGCCTAAGCTGCACAAGGTCATCCTCCTCAACGATGACTACACCCCGCGCGAGTTCGTGGTCGTCGTCCTGCGCAAAGTGTTCCGCATCGGTGGGGAGACGGCCTACGCCATCATGCACACCGCCCACACCAAAGGGGCGTGTGTGGTCAGTGTCTACCCGCGCGACGTGGCCGAGACGAAAGCCAACGAGGCGAACGATTTGTCCAAGAATGCAGGGCATCCGCTCCAGTTCACCACGGAGCCTGAGGAGTAGGGGCGCCGCCTGGGCCTGTGGGCCGTGCTAAGCCTTCCCGCCGACGGACAATTCTCCCGCGGAGCGTGGCTCGCCTCAACCCACGCTTCGCTCTTCGGGGTTGGCCCGAGCCACGCGCCGCGGGG
>JBCDCF010000773.1:0-2046 GCA_039182345.1 Pseudomonadota bacterium | reverse complement strand
TGGATGGCGCGCTCCTCACCTTGCAATTGGGTGTGGCGGCGTTCATCGGCGGTGCGGCCATCGGCCTGACCTTTGCGGCGCTCAAGACCTACCGTGGCCGGCTGATGGGGGCGCTGGTGGACACCTATGTGGTGATCTTCACCAACACGCCGGCGCTCATCCAGATCTACTTCCTTTACTATGGCCTGCCCGAGGTGGGTGTGCGGTGGTCGGGCGAAGTGTGCCTTCTTCTTGGTCTCGTCCTCAATGCTGGGGCCTATCTCACCATGATCATGCGGGCCGGCTTCATTTCCGTGCGGCGAACGGAGATTGAAGCGGCCGAGGTGATCGGCATGTCGCGCCTGCAACAGGTGCGTCACGTGGTGGCGCCGCACATCCTGAAGACCATTTACCCGGCCCTTGCCAACTTCTTCATCGTCATTTTGGTGATGGGCACGTCCGTCGGGGCGTTGGTGGGGGTGGATGAGTTGACGGGCACCGCCATCAACCTGGCCACCATGAACTATCGCTGGCTCGAATACTTCACCATCGTCGCCGGTCTTTATGTGGTGCTGACGTTTGCAGCCAGCATCGGCCTTGCTCTCTTCGGGCGCTGGGCCTTCCGCGTCAAAGCGAAGATCTTTTAGCCGTGGAACGGATTCTGAGCGAGATTCCGCGCTTTTTCTCCTGGACCAACATGGTCTACCTGGCGGAGGCGGCTGGAATTACGTTGGCGATGACGGCGCTGGGCTGTCTGATCGGCTTTCTGCTGGCCTTCGTCATCGTCTACCTGCGGCAAACGCCGGGTCTGTGGGCGCTCCCCATCCGCATCGTATGTATTGTCTATGTGGAGGTGTTTCGCCGCATTCCGTTCTTGGTGATCATCTATCTGGTGGTGTTTTTCATCCAGGCCGTGGTGAGTGACATCTCGCTGTTTTCCATCGCCGTCATCGCGATTTGTATTTACGCGACCGCCTATACCGCCGAGATCATCCGGGCGGGGCTGGAGTCGGTGCCGCCACAGCAGATCGAGGCCGCCGCCGCCATGAATCTGGGGCGCTTGCGCACCCTCATCTGGATCAGCCTGCCCCAGGCGATGCCCGTCATCGTGCCCCCTGCCATCGCTTTTGCAGTGTCCTTCATCAAAGACACGGCATTGGTCAGCCAGATTGGCGTGTTCGAACTCACCTTCCGGGCGCAGGAGTTGAACAACCAAGGATACTCGGCCCTCCTGGTGTTCGGCACGGTGGGCTTTATCTACTTCCTCATCTCTTATCCTTTGAGCCGATTGGGACAAATCTTGGAGGCGCGACTTGCCACACCTCGAAGTCAACGACGTTTGCGCGCGCTATGGCAAGGTTGAGGTTCTTCGCGGCATCTCGCTGAGCGTCCAAAAGGGGGAGGTGGTCGCCCTCGTGGGCCCCTCGGGCTCGGGCAAATCCACGGTCCTTCGCGTTCTTCTCGGCCTCTTGGTGCCCCACGCGGGGGCGGTGTCGGTGGCGGACACGCCGGTCAACTTCAAAAGTGGTTCCAGTATTCGCGCCGTGCGCGACAGGATGGCGGTCGTCTTCCAGCAATACAACTTGTTCCAAAACATGACCGTCATGGGCAACATCTGCCTGGCGCCGGTGCGCATCAAAGGGCGCAAGCGCCGTGAGGTGGAGGCCGAGGCCCGGGCACTTCTCGCCAGGGTCGGTTTGGCCGACAAGGCGGACGCCTACCCCGATGCCCTGTCGGGCGGCCAACAGCAGCGCGTTGCCATTGCAAGGGCCCTGGCGCTCCAGCCCGACATCCTGCTTCTGGACGAGATCACGTCAGCCCTCGACCCCGAACTGGTGGGCGAGGTTCTCTCGGTCATCCACGACCTTGCCAAGGAGGGGATGACGATGGTGATCGTCAGCCACGAGATGGGCTTCGTGCGCCAAGTGGCCGACACTGTGGTGATGATGGATGGGGGCGTTGTGGTGGAAACGGGACCGCCCGCCGCCCTGTTCGACCATCCAAAGACCGAGCGGGCGCGGGACTTTTTCGCGCGGATCTTGCCGCACTAGCGCATGTCCCGCTCGA
>JBCDCF010000772.1:0-2048 GCA_039182345.1 Pseudomonadota bacterium | reverse complement strand
TTGGAAGACCGCGCCCGGCGGCCCGCTATGGACGATGCGCCCTTCCACCATGATGTGGCCGACCTTCGCGGCGATATGGTCCAGGATGATGCCTGTGTGGGTGATCAACAGGGCCGAGCGTGCCCGCCCATTGCGCCCAGGTTTTTGGAGGAGTCGGTTCACGGCCGAGCCGACCGCGGCCACATGCTCAAGGTCCACACCGCTTTCAGGCTCGTCGAAGAGGAGGACGTCAGGCGCCTGAAGGACCAGCTTGAGCACTTCAAAGCGCTTGGTCTCGCCGCCGGAAAAGCCGATGCCCAACTCGCGCGCGCCAAATCCGTTGAAGTCGAGCCGCTCTGATTCGCGGCCGAGCGCATCGCTCGCACCGATGGCGTTGGCAAAGTGCTCGACGGTGACGCCAGAGAGCGGCGGCGGCCGTTGGAAGGCAAGCCCGAGGCCGAGCTTGGCGCGCGCGTCGGTAGGCAAGGCCACAATCGAGGTGCCGTCGTAGAGGATATCGCCGGAGACGACCTCGTAGGGCGGCAGCCCCATGATGGCCGACAGCACCGTTGATTTGCCGGACCCGTTCGGCCCCAAAAGCACATGGGCCTCGCCGGGGCGCACAGTGAGGGAGATGTCGTGGACAATGGGTGTCCCGCCGACAGCGACCGTGAGTGCCTTCAGTTCAAGCATCGGTCCGTCCGTCCTCCCGTCGCATGTTTTTCTTCAACGCGCCGCGTTGCGCCCCCATTCGGTGGCAAAGACTCGTCAAAGTGTCCGTCTTTGCCCGCGCGCATCCATCGCTCGCAAAGAAGAGGCCAAACGGTCTATGAGGAATAGGGTCGGTCTATGGCGCCAACAAGTAAGGTATACTACGGGCTCGCGTGTAGAGGCTTTCTAAAGTCTCTCAAGGTTGCCAAAGGCGGCTGTGAAATGCCTAAGCGCGGATGGCGGTGACCAAGGCATCCAGCCCATCGGTGAGGGCCGCGGGTCCCGGCTGAAGGATCAGCGGCGATTTAATCTCGCTGATGCGCCCGTCGGACACGGCCGGGATGGCCGACCAGCCCGGCCGGCTGGCGATACGCTGTGGGCGCACCTTCTTGCCGCACCAGGAGGCGACAATCACCTCGGGCGCCGCAGCCACCACGGCCTCTGAGGTGACGATCCTGTCGCGGGCGGCAGCCTTCCCGCCAAGGGCTTGGAACACGTCGGTCCCGCCGGCAATGTGGACCAGTTCCGACACCCAGCCGATGCCGCTGATCATCGGATCGTCCCACTCCTCGAAGTAGACGCGTGGCCGAACACGCGGCGCGGTGGAAGATAGGTGGTCAACCCGTGCGGCGAGCTGGTCCACTAAGGCCTTTGCCTTATCGCCAGCGCCCACAAGGGCGCCGACCGTTTCGATCATGGCAAAGATCCCGGCAATGTCGCGCTGGTTGAAGGCGTGAACGGCAATGCCTTCCTTGATCAGCGCGGCCGCGATCTCCCCTTGAAGGTCGGAGAACGTCAGGACGAGATCGGGCGCCAGCGCACAAATCTTCGGCACGTCCGCGGAGGTGAATGCGCCCACCCGCGGCTTTTCCTGCCGCACCCGTTTCGGGCGGACGGCGTAGCCTGTGACGCCCACAATGCGGTGGTCTTCGCCAAGGAGGTAAAGGGTCTCGACGGTTTCTTCCGTCAGGCACACAATCCGCTCTGGCGGAAAGCGCCTCACAGGCGCGGTGCGGTGCGGTGGAGGTGCCACCCACCCCGTGCAATCACCACTGCGCCAAGAAGGACCGCAAACCCCAGCAAATTGGTCACAAACAACCCGGCAATCACCTCAGGTGCGAACGCGTCAGGATGGGACGGCAGAATGAGCGAGGCAGCAAACACAGTGCCCTGCTGCGCCAGGAAGGCTGCTAGAAAGGCTGCCGCTGCGCAGAGCGCCACAGGCTGGACCGTCCTCATGGCGTGTGCCGCAAGGCCGGCACCAAGCGCTGACAGCCCCAGCGCGAGGCCCCAGGCAAGGCTGTGCCCGTCCACCGGATAGTTGAGGAAGCCGAAGCCCACAGCCTGGTTGGCCGCCC
>JBCDCF010000771.1:0-2050 GCA_039182345.1 Pseudomonadota bacterium | reverse complement strand
GGGGACACGAATTGCCTAAGCCACGGGAGTTGTCACGTCAGACTTTGGGAATCAACCATGCGTGTCTTTGCTCTCGCCGCGAGTGTTGCCGCCGCGCTCCTCATGCTCTCCGCCCCGCTTGCGACCACGGGCCACGCGCAGGACCAAGCGCAAACCCCGACGCCGGCGGATGAGGACTTCACCGCCTCGCACCTTCGCGCCGCCCAGGAAGTGGTGAACCTCACACGGTCAGACCTTCCGTTCGATGACATTCTGCCCCGCCTTGCGGACCAGACCCGCACCATCTTCACCCGCTCAAACCCTGCCTATACGGCCGAGATCGAAGCAACGGTGCTTGATGTGGCGATCACCATGGCCCCGCGCCGCCTGGAGCTGTCGCGCACCATCCAGCTCATCTGGGCCCGCCGGTTCTCAGAGCGGGAGCTTGTGGATCTTGCCGAGTTCTTCCGTTCCCCCCTCGGCGCGAAGTTCACCCAGGCAAGCCCTGTCATTGCCACCCTTTCGGTGGGTGCGGCCCGCCAGTGGGAAGAGCAGATGGCTGAACTGATGGTCTCAGAGACCCGCGAGAAACTGCGCGAGCAAGGCTTCGCCCTCTAAAGGTCGCGGCAACGTGATCATGGCCTCAGGGGGTGCGTCACCACATGGTGTCCCCCACCTTGGCAGGGCCAGACGAGGGAGAGCTTGGTGAGCGACTACGACTATGACCTTTTCGTGATCGGCGGCGGGTCCGGCGGTGTGCGTGCTGCACGCATTGCCGCAGGATACGGCGCCAAGGTGGCCGTGGCGGAGGAGTACCGCGTCGGCGGCACCTGTGTGATCCGCGGCTGCGTTCCCAAAAAGCTCATGGTCTACGCCTCCCAGTACGCTGAGCACTTCGAGGACGCCAAAGGCTACGGCTGGACCTCGGGCACGCCCCGGTTCGACTGGGGCACGCTCATTGCCAACAAAGACACCGAGATCGACCGGCTGAACGCCATCTATATCCGCAACCTCACCAATGCAGGGGCGGAGCTTTTTATGAGCCGCGCCACCGTCGCAGGCCCCCATGAGGTGGTGATCGAGGCCGAACAAAGAACCGTGACGGCCAAGGTGATCCTGATTGCCACAGGCGGCACGCCTTGGTTCGACACCACTGTGCCTGGGATCGAGCACACCATCAGCTCCAACGAGGTGTTCCACCTCACCCGCTTGCCCGAACGGGTGGTGATTGCGGGCGCTGGCTACATTGCGGTGGAGTTTGCCGGCATCTGCAAGGGCCTCGGCGCGGACGTGACGCTGGTCTACCGCCGCGATGAGATCTTGCGCGGCTTCGACATGGATTTGCGCACCAAGGTGCGTGAGGAGATGGAGAAGAAGGGCATCCGCTTTGTCTTCAACACCGTGTTCGAGCGGGTGGAGAAGACCGATAATGGCCTCAACGTCGTCCTCACCAACGGTGAGACCCTTGTGGCTGACGAGGTGCTGTTTGCTGCAGGGCGCCGGCCCATGACGAAGGGCCTTGGCCTTGAAGAGGCCGGCGTTGCCCTCACCGATGGCGGCGCTGTGAAGGTGGACGGGGCCTCACAATCGTCCGTCCCCTCCATCTACGCTGTGGGGGATGTGACCGACAGGGTGAACCTCACCCCCGTTGCCATCCGCGAGGGCCACGCCTTTGCCGACACGTTGTTCGGGAGTGCGCCGCGCGAGGTGGACCACTCTTTGATCCCCACCGCCGTCTTCACCCAGCCCGAGCTTGGCACCGTCGGCCTCACCCAGGAGGAGGCTGTCGCCGCCTACGATGCGGTGGACGTTTATGCGGCCACCTTCCGCCCCATGGTCCACACCATGACAGGGCGGGGCGAGTTGATGTTCATGAAGATCCTGGTGGATGGGGCGAGCGACAGGGTGCTTGGCGTTCACATCATGGGCCATGGGGCGGGCGAGTTGGCCCAGACGGTGGGCATTGCCTTGAAGATGGGCGCCACGAAGGCCGACTTCGACGCCACAATGGCCGTCCACCCCACGGCCGCTGAAGAACTCGTCACCATGCGGACCCCCACCGCAAGGCTGC
>JBCDCF010000770.1:0-2070 GCA_039182345.1 Pseudomonadota bacterium | reverse complement strand
TTTCACCACAACCGCCGGTGCCCCCATGAACCTTGCCGCCCCCCACCCGGCAGGTCCCATCAGCGTTGCCGTACGGCCCGAGAAGGTGCGCCTTCAGCCCGGGAGCGAGGGCACGGGCCTTCCTGGCGCTGTGGACGTGACCACCTTCCTCGGCGCCACGTTGGAGACCGTGGTGCGCCTTGACACTGGCGACACGGTGACCGTCCATACCCAGAACACAGGCGAAGCGGCCCGCCGTATGCGCCAGGGCGAACGCGTCATGGTGACGTGGGATCCTGACGCGACGCTTGTCCTCGGCCCGCCGCGGTGACCTGCGAGACAACCAACACGAAGGGAACACCATGACCAACAGGACAGCGCTGACCCGCCGGCACGCCTTGGCACTGATGGGCGGTTCGGCCGCATTGGCCGCAACGCCCTTCGGTGCGTTCGCCCAGTCCAAACAGGCCGTGATCGGCACCTGGGGCGGCGACTATCGCAACCTTTTGGAATCCAACATCGTCGAGCCCATCATGGTGCCCGAAGGCTGGGAGGTGCTTTACGACATTGCCAACGCACCGCCCCGCAAGAACAAGCTTTTGGCCGAAAGGCGCCTGCCCACGGGCACGCTGGATGTGGCCTGCTTCTCCGACATCGACATGTACGAGATGTCGCTGACCGGCGTTCTGGCCGACCTCGACACGGCAAAGATGCCCAACGCTGCCAACCTCATCCCCGCTTTGCAAAAGTCCTACGCGGCGCCGCACATTTATAGCGGCCTCGTCATCGTCTATAATCCTGAGCACGCCTCGCCCACCTCCTGGAGCGACCTTTGGAACCCCGATTACGAGGGCAAGGTGGGCTTTGCCGACGGGCTTTACGTGCAAAACATCTCCGCCGCGGCGCTCACCAATGGCGGCGACCGCTCCAACTTCGAGCCAGGTTTCTCCAAGCTGATGGAGCTGAAGGAGATGGGCGCCAGGGTCTACCCCTCCAACGAGGCGGTGGCGCAAGCGTTGAACTCGGGCGAGATCTGGATTGTGCCCATGTGGCGCGCGCGGGCCTATCAGTGGGCAAGCGCCGGCATTCCGGTCACCGACACGGCGCCGTCTGAAGGGGTGACGCCCATCGTCTTCGAGATGGCCATCCCCGCCAACGCACCCCACCCCGTTGGCGGCTATGCGTTCCTCGATGCCATGCTCGCCCCTTCCGCCCAGGACAGGTTTGCCGAGACCATGGGCTATGTGCCCACGGTGACCAATGCGCCTTTGCCGGCCGAGCTTGAAAAGAAGCTCACCTTCTCCGCCGAAGAGCAGGCGAACTTCATCGTCCCCGACTATGAGTACATCGCCGCCAACAACAACGACCTCAGAGAGTGGTGGCAGCGCGAGTTCCTGGGCTGAGACGGGCCCTGCCCGTACTCCTTAATCGTCCCCGGCCGGTCCATCCGGCTGGGCTTTGGGCGCACGCCTTGCCATGAGCGCTGCCGACAGTCCCGTCGGGCGGGACCGCTCACCATTTCTCATCGTTCCTGCAACGCTGTTGGTGCTGGCGGTGCTGATCTTTCCGATCGCGCTGTTGTTCCGCTACTCCCTCAACAAGCACGACAGGATCGAGTTCATGATCGAGGCCTTCAGCCTCGAGAACTACGTCCGCTTTTTCACCGACGCCTTTTACATCGACGTTCTTTTGCGCACGGTGGAGGTGGCGTTCCTGTCCACCGCCATCACCCTCGTCATGGCGCTGCCCGTGGCCTACTTCATCGCCCGCGCGCCGGCCCGGTGGAAGAGCGCGCTCATCATGGCGGTGGTGTTTCCGCTGTTCATCGGCAACGCCGTGCGGGCGGCCGGCTGGATGGCGGTGATGGGGACGGGTGGCTTTTTCAACCGCAGCTTGGAAGGGCTCGGCATTATCAGCGAGCCCATCGAAATCCTTTATACCCAGACCGCCGTCGTCATCGGCATCGTGGCGGTGGTGCTGCCATTCATGATCTTGTCCATCCAGAGCGTGCTTGAGACCATTGAAGTGTCCCTGGAGGAGGCGGCACAGAACCTTGGGGCCACCCCGTTCACAGCGTTTCGCAAGGTGGTG
>JBCDCF010000769.1:0-2073 GCA_039182345.1 Pseudomonadota bacterium | reverse complement strand
CTTTGCGTGGCGGGCGGGTGGTCTACGGCTTCAGCTCGAAGATTTCAGGCCCACTGGACAAGGACTGAGCCCGGCACAGACTTGCGGCTTTCTTGACAGGGTCTGTGCCTCCGTCAGGATGGACCATAGGCAATGAGGGAGACGGCCCATGTGTGGTCACCACGTGATTGAAAGCGTCCGTCGACGGATGATCGACCGACGCAGCCTGTTCACCGGCGGGGCCGCCTTGGCAGGCGCTGCGGCCGCCGCTAGCTTTGCCGCTCCGTCGGCGGCAGCGTCCACCTCAGGCGGCACGTTGATCGACCTGACGCACCCTTTGTCGGAAGACTTCCCCACCTATGGCGGCGATCCTGGATTTGCCAAAGAGAAGGTCTTGGATTTCGCCGCTGACGGGCTCAACCTTTACAACCTGACCATCAACGAGCACACGGGCACCCACATGGATGCCCCCATCCACTTTTCCGCCGATGGGCAGACGGTGGACGAAATCCCCGTTGCCAACCTGATGGCGCCTTTGGTGAAGATCGACATTGCCGCACGCGCCGCGGACGACCCCGACACGACGCTCACCCCTGACGACATCAACGCCTGGATCAGCGCCAACGGCGACCTGCCTGAACGGTGCTGTGTGGCGCTCTACTCAGGCTGGGGCGCCCACACCACCACCGATAAGTTTCGCAACGCCGACGCAGATGGCGTGATGCATTTTCCAGGCTTTCACAAGGAAGCGACGGACATGCTGCTGGAGAACTCCTCCGCCATCGGGATTGCCGTCGACACACTCTCCCTCGATCCGGGGCCATCCACCGACTTTGCGGTGCACTATGGCTGGCTGCCCACCAACCGTTGGGGGCTTGAGTGTGTGGCAGGGCTTGGCGATCTGCCGGCCAGCGGCGCGACTTTGATCGTGGGTGCGCCGAAGAATGTGGGCGGCACCGGTGGCCCGACACGGGTGTTTGCCCTGACCTGATGGGTTGTGCGGACAAGGAAGTGGGGGACGCCGAAACGTCCCCCACTGTCTGAGATGCACCGCCGGGTCTTCCGCGGCCGCGTCAACGCAGCCGGCGGGTGGGGCGCCTCCGTTGCCTGGCAGGCTCTCAGAACTGTCGTCCTTGTGGCTGTGGCGCCTGGATCATCATCCTGGCCCGTCCCACGCCCTGAAGGTTTGTCTCGATCCCCGCCACCGCAAGCGCCGCCCCCGTCATTGGCGCGTGGGATCGGCCAAAGCGTGATCCACGTCACGCCTTGAAAAGAAAGCGTGATTTCGATCACACTTTGGACCACGACCGTGATGGGGATCACACCCGCCCACCGCAGCACCGTTTCGCGTGGGAGCTGTGGGCGCATGCCGGCGTGGCGCGATCCTTGCAAGTGCGAGGGTCTGTGTGACGCGATTTTGCCGTTGGCAATTGCGCGCCAACTGGACCACTCTTGGCGCAGCGCCATGGCGGGCCGTCACCGCCCGACCCCGCGCCAAGCGTTGCAGCGAATGGAGCCTTTATGCCCGCCCGAATCTCCCGCCGAGACTATGCCGCCATGTTCGGGCCCACCGTCGGCGACAAGGTCCGCCTCGCCGACACCGAACTTTTTATCGAGGTGGAGACGGACCACACCATCTACGGCGAAGAGGTGAAGTTCGGCGGCGGCAAGGTGATCCGCGACGGCATGGGCCAGTCCCAGGTGTCCCGCGAGGATGGCGCTATGGACACGGTCATCACCAACGCCCTCATCGTCGACTGGACGGGGATCGTCAAAGCGGACGTGGGTCTGAAGGACGGCAAGATTGTCGGCATCGGCAAGGCGGGCAATCCGGACACCCAGCCTGGCGTCACCATCGTGGTGGGGCCTGGCACCGAGGTGATCGCAGGCGAGGGAAGGATCCTGACCGCCGGCATCATCGACAGCCACATCCATTTCATCTGTCCGCAGCAGATCGATGAGGCCCTCGCCTCAGGCGTCACCACCATGATTGGCGGCGGCACGGGACCTGCCACAGGCACCAATGCCACCACCTGCACCCCAGGACCCTGGCACATTGCCAGGATGATCCAGGCGGCCGATGCCTTTCCCATG
>JBCDCF010000768.1:0-2076 GCA_039182345.1 Pseudomonadota bacterium | reverse complement strand
GGTCTCGGTGCCGTAGGGGCAGATCTTGTGGGGCGCACCCGCATCCATCAGCCGTTCCCATAGTAAGAGGCCTTGATCGGCTTTGACGTTGATTTCAAAGCCGAGTTCGCCGGTAAAACTCATTCTGAACAGCCTGGCAGGGAGCCCTGCAACGGTGCAGCGCGCCACAGACATGTGCGGGAAGTTGGCAGGCGAAATGTCGAGCCCTTCCACCAAAGGCGCCAGGATGCGCCGCGCGTTGGGGCCGTTGAGGGCAATGGTCGCCCACTCTTCCGTGGTGGAGGTGAGCCAGACTTTGAGGTCCGGCCACTCGGTCTGAAGGTAGTCCTCCATCATGGTCAGCACCCGCGGCGCGCCGCCCGTGGTGGTGGTGACGTGGAAGCGGTTCTCCTCCAGCCGGCCGATCACGCCATCGTCGCGGATGAACCCATCTTCGCCCAGGAGAACGCCGTAGCGGCAGCGACCGGGGGCAAGCTTCAGGAACGGATTGGTGTAAAGGCGGTTCAGGAACTCGGCCGCATCAGGGCCCACCACCTCGATCTTGCCGAGGGTGGAGGCATCGAAAACCCCTGCGCTCTTGCGGGTGGCCGCGCACTCCCGGCGCACGGCAGCGTCCATGTCTTCCCCGTCCTTCGGAAAGTAGCGGGCGCGGCGCCACAGGGAGACGGGCTCGAACACGGCGCCGTTGGTCTCCGCCCAGGGGTCGATGGGCGTCTTGCGCGTCACCTCGAACGTGGCACCGCGGCGGGTGGCTGCGACGGCACCGAAGGTGGTGGGGGTAAAGGGGGGGCGGAAGGTGGTGAGCCCCACCTCTGGCGGCGCTTTGCCAAGGGCCTCTGCCGCCACCATCAGGCCGTTGATGTTGCTCATCTTGCCCTGATCGGTGGCCATGCCGTTGGTGGTGTAGCGCTTCACGTGTTCGATGGAGCGCATCCCCTCGCGCACGGCAAGGCGGATGTCCTTGGCGGTGACATCGTTCTGAAAGTCGATGAAGGCGCGGCCCTTTTGCGGGTTCGGCAGGTCGGCATGGCTTGTGCCTGTGCCGGTCCAGTCGCCCTCCACGGTGTGGGTCTTCGCACGACCTTCAAGGCCGATGGCGGCGAGCGCCTCGCCTGCGCCGCGCACCCCATCGTCAAGGCAAGGGGCAATGCCCCAGAGACCGCGCCCTGCCCCTGCGATTTCGCAGGCCTCGGTCTTGTCACCCGGAAGGTAGGTGCGGGAGGCCTCGTCCCAATGAAGGCTGCCTTTGGTGTGGGAGAAAAGGTGCAAGGAGGGCGTGAACCCGCCCGACATCAGCAAGGCATCGCAGGCAAGGCGGCGCGTTGCTTGAAGGGCCTTGATGGGGGCGGCCGTCACAGAGGCAATGCGCAGCCGGCCCTTGGTCTCAAGCACGGTGTGGCCTGCCATCACCTCAAGGCCGCGGGCGGCGGCCCCTTCCAGCAATGCCGGGTCAACGCTGTCGCGCGTGTCGATGATGGCGGCAATGCCGACCCCCGCATCGGCAAGGGCAAAGGCCGCACCATAGGCACTGTCGTGAGCGGTGAAGACGGCCACCTCCCGCCCGACCAGAACGCCGTAGCGCTCAAGGTAGGTGACGGCGGCGCTGGCCAGCATCACGCCGGGACGGTCGTTGCCATTGAAGACGAGGGGCTTTTCCAACGCGCCTTGGGCAAGCACCACATGGCGGGCGCGCACCCGCCACAGCCGCTCGCGCGGGGCACCGTCCGGCGGTGTGGCGAGATGATCGGTCAGGCGCTCCACACAGGCGAGGATGTTCTGGTGATCATACCCGATAGCGGTTGTGCGGGTGAGGACGCGCACATTGTCCATGGCCGCAAGCCTTGAGGCAGTGTCCTCAAGGAAGGTCGAGGTGCCGTCGATGGCAAGGCGAGGTTCGCTGAGAAGCGCGCCGCCAAGCTCTGCCCCTTCATCCACCAGGAGGACGCTGGCACCCGCCTCACCCGCCGCAAGGGCTGCGGCAAGACCGGCAGGACCGCCGCCCACCACAAGAATGTCGGTGTGGTGGTAGCGGCTTGTATAGGTGTCGGGGTCAGGCCCATCAGGCGCGCGGCCAAG
>JBCDCF010000767.1:0-2086 GCA_039182345.1 Pseudomonadota bacterium | reverse complement strand
CCACCGGTGCCGCTTGTCGCACCGCCGCGTCCGCCTGGTCGCTTGTCATCGTCTCGGGCTGAGGCGTGGACGCTGCCACCTCCTGCACCGGTGTGGTTGCGGGCTTGGCGAAGACGGCAGCATAAACGTCCTCGTTTGCCGCCGCCGGCCCCTCCTGGGTGGCCGCGGCCGGTTGGGCGGCGGCAGGGGCACCCTCACCCACCCCAGGCTCGAACGGGAGGACCACGGGCCGCGCGGGCGCGTCCTCCTCGGCTGCCCATGTGGCGGGAACCGACGCCAGGGAGGCAGCCGTTGCGCCCACAAGCCCCTCAGTGTTCCGGCCGGAACCAGTGAGGCGTGCGGCCGTGCGCGACACCGTTTCGGGCAACGCCAGCATCACAGGCACCACCACCAGTGTCAGGATGGTGGAGAAGGCAAGGCCGGAGATGATCGCCGTCGACAGCTGCACCCACCAGATGGAGGTGATGCCTCCCACAGCGATGGTCTGGGTGAAGAAGTTGAGGTTCACCTGTGTGGCCATCGGAATGAGGCCTGCAATGGTGGTGATGGTGGTCAAGAGGATCGGCCTGATCCTCTGCTCCGCCGTTGCCAGCACCGCCGTCAGAACGTCCGGCTGGACGCGCTTTTCCCGGTTGAAGGTGTCAATCAACACAATGGCGTTGTTGACGACGATCCCCGCCAGCGCGATCACCCCCGTCCCCGTCATGATGACGGAGAATTTCTGCCCCGTGATCAGCATGCCGAGGAGCACGCCAAACACCGACAACACGATGGTCAGAAGCGTCAGCGAGGTCTGGTAGAAGTTGTTGAACTGGGTGACGAGCACCAGGAACATCATCACCAAAGAGGCGATCATCGCCTTCATGAGGAAGTCGAAGCTTTCCGCCTGTTCCTCATTGGCGCCGCGGAAGGTGAAGAACACCCCGTTCGGCCACTCCTGCCCCTTCACCCACTGGTCAAGCTCGGCGATTTTCTGGTTGAGGTCGTAGCCGTCGGCCTCCACCACGTCCGCCTTCACCGTCATGGCGTAAAGGCCGTCGATGCGGGTGATGGACGACACACGCTGCTGGGGCGTGATGTCGATGAAGTTGATGATCGGCACCAGCCCTTTCTCGGTCTGGAGCCGCAGGGCGCCAAACTGGTCGAGGGTGCGCTCCTCAGCGGGGAAGCGCACGCGGATGTCGATCTGGTCCTCCGAATCGTCAGGCTGGTACTTGTTGAGGAGAACGCCGTTGGTGACGAGCTGGATCAACTGCCCCACCACCTGAACGCTGGCACCGAACCGGCCGGCTTCCTGGCGGTCTACATCAAGCTGCCATTCGATGCCAGGCAAAGGGCGATCGTCTTCAAAGTCGCGCAGACCCTGAACGCCCTCCACGTGGTCGCGGATCCTGCCGACGGTGGCCAGCAGGGTGTCGTAGCTGGTGGAGGTGACCTGGAGCTGGATGTCCTTGCCTGTGGGCGGACCGCCTTCGATCTCGCGCACCTCGGTCTTGATGCCGGCGAACTGTGTGCGGGCGCGAATGTCGGCAAAGATCTCCTTGGCGGGCCTGCGGCAGCAGTAGCCCACAAGCTCGATCTGCATGGAGCCGATCACGTCGGCAGGCTGCTCCACCGAATCAACGCCGACCCCCGCGCCGGAGTTACCGCCCGAGGGGAACGCGCTGGTGACCACGTTCTCAACGCCGTCGATGGCAAGGACTTCCCTCTCCACGTCGCTCACAAGGTTGAGGGCTTCCTTGGCGCTCATGTTGCCGCGCGCGGAGATCAACACCACCGCAACGTCAGGCTCTTCGTCCACGAAGAACTCAACGCCGTTGTTGTTGGCCATGAAGGTGGTCATCACCGCAAAGGCAACGCCGACCACGAACACGAAGGTGAGCGCGATGCCCACCACGTTGCCGGCCAGAAGCTTCAGCCCGCGCACGTAGATGCCGGTCAGCCCCTTCACCTTCTTGATGTCGAAAGCACCCACCTCTTGGGGTGGCACCACGGTTTTCTTGCCGAACCGGCCGCCGGCTTTCGCGGCAAGTTTGGTGGTGATGATGGTGCCAAGGAGGAAGGCAAGGCCAGCGGCGGCGAACTT
>JBCDCF010000766.1:0-2095 GCA_039182345.1 Pseudomonadota bacterium | reverse complement strand
GTCCCACACGGGCCAGAACAGGCCGAAATTGGAGTTCTCGTCCTGATAGTGGTGGAGCATGTGATGGCGCTTCATCAGGCGCATCATGCGGTTGTTCATGGGAAGGTGGTGGGTGCCGAAGTGCACAAACTCCTGCGCCACGTAGTTGATGGCCCCCGCCGTCACCGCCATCAGCCCGAAGGCTGTGGGAAACGGGGTGAAGTAGGCACCGAGCGCGAACACCGTGGCAATGGCAACAATGGGTGGCTGGTTGCCATTGATCCCCCCGCCATACTTTGCAGGGTTGCGATGGTGCCCCATGTGGGAGCGCCCCATGTCCGCCGTTAGAATGCGCAGGAGGCGACTCTCAGGCTCCCAATGGTAGACGAACCGGTGCATCAGGTATTCCACCAGCGTGTAGACCACCACGCCGAACACAGCACCGGCCACAAGCGTCCACACCGACTGGGCGTGGGCAATGGCGATCCACGCCGTCACCGTGCAGAACGGTGTCCAATACAAGAACATCTTGCGCGTCTTGTCGAAGACGATCAGGTCGACAATCGTGTGGTTACGATCCGCCCGCGGCAGCTTCTGGCGCTCTTGCGCTCCGTCCTGAACAGCGTCGGTCATACGGATCTTGTACTCGAGAGCCCCTGACACACAAAGCACATATGAGATAGTCGCCCCTGGCGCCACACCAACCAAGGAGCCACCATGTCCATAGACATCTTTGATCGGGATGCGCCTGACTTTACGCTGCCGGCCACAGACGGACGCACCATTGCCCTGTCCGACATCGTGATGGACCATGGCGCCGTCGTCGCCTTCATCTGCAATCACTGCCCCTATGTGGTCTCATCGGCCAGGCGGATGGTGGAGGATGCGCGCACCTTGATGGGCGAGGGCATCGGCTTTGTCGCCATCTGCGCCAACGATGCGGAACGCTACCCCGCTGATTCCTTCGACCGGATGAAGGAATTTGCCGAGCAGTACAAGTTCCCCTTCCCCTATCTGCACGATGAAAGCCAAAAGGTCGCGGCCGCCTATGGCGCTGCGGTCACGCCGGACTTTTTCGGCCTCGACCATCGCGGCAGGGTCAAGTATCGCGGCCGTATGGACGAAGGCACCACAAGCGCCCCGCCAGACGGTGCCGAGAGGGAGCTTTTGGAGGCAATGCGCATGGTGGCACGGACGGGCGAAGGCCCCGCCACGCAACACAAGCCCGCAGGCTGCTCCATCAAGTGGAAGCCTTAGAAGGCACCCCTCCGAAATAGGCAGGGTCGCCATTGCGCACCATCGCCATGGCCGCCGCGCGCACCGCCTCCACCGGGCGCACCCCGGCAAAGTCTGCCAGAGCATCCACCGCAGCGCCCGGGTGCTGCAGCGCCTTTTCGTAGGACATGAGGAGACAAGGCGCTGTGGTGGCGCTCACCTGCGCGCTGATGCGGGCCATCCCGCGCGCGGCCATGGTGAGGGCCTTGGCCGGCGCCTCGCCCATGACGAGAACGTTGCGTTGGGCAATGGCCACAGGATCGCGAAACATCACCACATAGCGCGCGTTGCGCATGCAGGCGGCAAAGCCTTCCATGTCGGTGCGCAGTTTGGGCGACTTCACCATCCACTTCGCCGCCCCCGCATCGGCCGTGCGGCACAGGGCGGCGAATGCATCGAAGTCGAGGTTGCGGGCCGCTTCATTCCAGGCCGGGCTTTCAAGCACATCTGTGCCCACCGCCATCCCAGGCGCAACGCCGAGCGCTGTGAAGATGCGCGCCACCATGGTGGTGCCTGACCGGCCCATCCCCGTCACCGCAAGGGTCGCTTCGTCAGGGCACGGGAGATCGTTGAGGTGGATGACGCCAAGATTGTCCGTCTTCAAAGGCCCCACTCCCACCAGCGCACCTTTGCGACAGGTCCAGCGCTCGCCCCCGCCACAAGCGCCCTTCAACGCGGCCCCCGGCAGGCGTCGTCGCAATTCTGCCTTGCACGGCACCGGTTTGCCTCGCGCGAAGGCGCAACTTTGTGCACAAATGCACCTTCAAGCGTCAAACACCAATTGAAGGAACACCATGCAGACGCGCACCCTCATCAAGGATCGCCTGCCGAGCCGTCACGT
>JBCDCF010000765.1:0-2099 GCA_039182345.1 Pseudomonadota bacterium | reverse complement strand
TGGGTGTGGACGACCGCACCCGCCTCATGGCACGCGCGATAGATGGCAAGGTGCATCAGCCGTTCGCTTGAGGGCCGACCCGCCCCCTCCACCGTGCCATCAAGGCCAACGCGCACGAAGGTGTCGGGGCTGATGGTGTCAGCAGTGGCGCCGCCGGGGGAAATCAGCATTGCCTCGCCAAGACGGGCGCTCACATTGCCTGACGCCTGCTCGGTCAACCGGTGGCGCGTCAAATAGAGGTAGCTGTCGGTGAGAGCTTGGCGACAATCACGCTCCTCGGTCATGACCTGCGGTCCTCAAAGATTTCCAGAAGATCCAAGAAGATGCTCTCGCCGCCCATCTTGCCGGCCTTGAAGTAGTAGGCCATGGGCGCTGCCGAGCGCTCCACGGCAATGCCGCCGGGAATGCGGGGATCGGGCATCACCTGAAGCCTCTCGGCGCCGCAGGCCCGGGCCACCGCGCCAGAGGTCTCGCCGCCCGCGACAATGAATCGGCGTACACCAGATGCCATCAGCCGGGCCGCAACGGTCCCGCAGAACGCTTCCCCAACGTCCTGTGCGGCCCGCACGCCGAGGCTGGCTTGGATCTCGCTGACCCGTTCGGGGGTCGCGGCGATGGACACGGCGACAGGCCCGTCCCCAAGGCGAGCGCTGGCAAAGCTGGTGGCCTCGTCTACCGCCTCCCCAAGGTTTTCAGCAACGCGGCCAAGGTCCACCCGCAACACCGGATGGTGCGCCTCGAAGGCTGCCAGTTGCCCATGGGTCGCGCCGGCGCAGCTTCCCGCAATCACCACGGTGTGGCCGTCTGGGACCGTTGCGGTGGGCGGTGCATGGCGCGCCAGGACCTGCATGGCGGGAAGGATTTCGGCAAGGGTGTCGCCGCCGGTCATGGCCCTCCATGTCTCCGTCACGGCGGCGCAGGTGGCCACATCGGCCTCGTCCACCGCATCGAACAGGACGTGGCGCACGCCCTCTTCTGCCAAGGCGGCAAGGTGGGTGCGTGTGGCCTCGGCCCCCTCAGAAAGGATCTGGTGGGGGACAAGGCCCACAGGGTGGGCGGACTGGCGCTGGAGCACGGCCACCAAATCAGGGTCAGGCATGGGGGTGATGGGGTCGAACCGCTTGTCCGACTGGCTGAGAAGCTGCTGGCGCAGAAATATGTGGCCTTGATAGACCGTCACTCCGCGGGGCGGGAAGGCGGGGCAAAACCCCAACTGAGGTGCACCGGTCGCCTCAAGGAGAGCATCGGCGCAGGGGCCGATGGCGCCATCGTCCGTGGAATCGAACGTGGCGCAGTACTTGTAGAAAAGATGGCGCGCCCCTTGGCCCTCCAAAGCCGCCAGCGCTTGGCGAAACCAGAGCACCGCCTCATCACGGGGCAAGAAGCGAAAGCGGCCCGCGATGACGGTGGCAGGCTGCGGCCCCTCATCCACGACGGCAGGGTCGAGCACCACATCACAGGGGATGCCTTGGCCCACCAGCGAGGCCGCAACCAGCATCCCGCCGGTGAGGTCATCGGCAATGATCCCTGTGGTCAGCGTCATGCCGGCGCACCTTGGGCTGTGTCCGCAGCAAGCTGCCAGATGGCGCAGGCGGCCGTCATCTGGCCGAAAAGCATCTCCCGCCCCAGCACGGTGCGGCGGCCAAGCGCCCGGGCAGCAGCGAGTATCGCAGTCTCTGCAGGGCTCATGATGACATCGGCGAAGGCTGTGTCCGCCCCATAGTCGGACGGGTCGGCCGGTAGGGGGTCGTTCTCTTTCATTCCAAGGGTTGTGGTGTTGACCACAAGGTCTGCCGCAAGGTCAGTGCCTGCTATGGCCGCGCAGGACGGGTGTGCGCGTTGGACGGCGGCGGCAAGGGACTGCGCCTTCTCAGCGGTGCGATTGAAAATGGCGATGGACCGGGCGCCAGCCTCTGCGAGAGCAAAGGCGATGGCCCGCCCTGCCCCGCCGGCGCCCACTTGGGCAACGCGCATGCCTTTGGGCGCGAGGCCAGCGGCTTTAAGGCCGTTCACGAAGCCCACGCCATCCACATTGTCGCCCGTCAGTGTGCCATCGGGGGCGCGGTGCACAGTGTTCACCGCGCCGATGGCCGTCGCCC
>JBCDCF010000764.1:0-2100 GCA_039182345.1 Pseudomonadota bacterium | reverse complement strand
GTGCGGACGGCGCGTCGCGCCGCCTTTGTTTGCGCGGGTAAGAGGGTGTTACCCCGCGCGCGCCACCAAAACGCCGATGGGCAAGGGTTCAGGACAGTGGCCCTTTGGGCCAATATCCTGAGCCCTTGGGGTGAGCGTTGGCGGGTCCGGAGCGGTGTCAACGGGTGCGCGCTTCGCGCCCGTCCTCGCCATGCGCGCCCGCGTTGCGGGCTGTGCGTGGCTGCGGGCGGCCCGTTGACACCGCCCCAGACCCTTGGGTGCCGTGTCCTCAGCGGTCCAGATCGAAGGGGTCGTCGACGGTGTGGGCGGGCTCTGTGTGCCAGGCAGCACCTTTGTCGGTCATGAAGAAGTGGTCTTCAAGGCGGATGCCGAACTCGTCGTAGATGCACAAGGTGGGCTCGATAGAGCCTGTCATCCCAACGTCGAGAGGGGTCTCGTCGCCTTTGACGAAGTAAGGGGCCTCGTGGCCGTCCATGCCGACGCCATGGCCTGTGCGGTGCGGAAGACCAGGGACGTCATAGCCAGGGCCAAAACCGTGCCGCTCGATGACGGAGCGGGTGGCAAGGTCGATCCCGCTCGATGGGGCGCCGAGCCGTGCGGCGGCAAAGCCTGCGGCCTGGGCCTCATGGTCGATCTGCCAGATCTGGCGCTGGCGGTCGTTCGGTGTGCCGAACACGTAGGAGCGGGTGATGTCGGACACATAGCCGTGCATGGGCGCCCCGCAGTCGATCAGCACCACGTCACCGTCCTTCAGCTCCTGTGCGTGGGGGACGCCGTGGGGGTAGGCCGACGCCTCACCGAAGAGGGCGATGGCGAAGCGGCAGCCTGTGTCGAAGCCTGCTTTGCGGTGGGCTTGGTCCAGGAACATCTGGACGTCGGTGGTCATCATGCCGGCGGACAGGGTGCGGGCGGCCCTCTCGTGGATCGCCAAAGTGGTGCGCATGGCATGGCTGATGAGGGCGATCTCATGCTCTGACTTGCGCTGCCGGCACCAGGACGCAACGCTTGTGGATGGCGTGAGGGCGTAGTCGGACCCTGCCGCCTCCGCCGCCCGCCTGATGCCGTCCACCACGAACCAGCGGGCCTGATCGTCAAGGGCAAGGGTGCCTTTGTGGATCTGAAGGTCGCGCAGGGTATCCACCATCAAGGCGTAAGGGCTTTCGTGCTCCTGCCAGGCTGAAATGCGATCGCCTATGGTGATCATCGTTTTCAGCTTCTCCACCTCGAAGGCGGGGGAGACGTAGACCGGCTCGCCTTTGGCCGGGATGATGGCGCCGATCATCCGCTCCGTCTGGCCGTGGCGCACGCCTGTGAAGTATTCAAGGTCGGTGGTGCCATCGAGCCAAATGGCGGCAATGTCCATCTCAGCCATGCGCGCCTGTGCTTTGGCGATGCGGCCGAGGCGCTCCTCGAGGGTGATGGGCTCCACCTCATGGCGGACGGAGGTGATGGCGGCAAGTTCGGCCTCAGGCGTGGAGCCGCCGACGCCGACGGTCACGCCCCGCCCCCTGCGCTGCGAATGGTGGCGCGGATGTCCGCGGCGGAGGCGTTGAGGGAGGCTGTGTGGACGTACATCATGTGGCCGGCTTCATAGTACTTCATGGTGATGCGATCAGGGTCCACCGCGTTGACGGTAAAGGCCAACTCCGCGGCGAAGAAGGGTGTGGCAAGGTCGTAAAGGCCGTTGAGGACGAGGACGGACAGGTGCGGCTGCTCGCGCAAGATCCTGGCAAGGGCCGGCGCCACGTTGACCGATGTGGGCCAGTGGTTGGCAAAGCCGAGGCCGCTCCTTGGCTTCAAACCCCAGTCCCATTTGCGCAGGGCGTCGCGGTTGAAGCCGCGATACGCCCTGTCCATGCTCACCTTTAGCGTGCGGCCCAGATGGTCCTTCACCGCCGCCACATAGGCGGTGTCGATGGCGTTGGCAGAGGCATCGTTTTCGGGAAGGTCGCCAAGGTCGTCGGTGTCGCGGCCTGTGTAGCGGCTGTCGAGGCGGCCGATGGTGAGGCCGCGCTCGCGCAACAAAGCCTTGCGGAAACGGGGGGAGGAGAGGCGCATCTTCGCCCTCAGCCAATCGTCCGCGCCGACGCCTGTGAGGCG
>JBCDCF010000763.1:0-2124 GCA_039182345.1 Pseudomonadota bacterium | reverse complement strand
GCCCTGTGGAGATGCCTGGCGGCGACCGTGAGGCCGCCTTCCGCACCGCCAACATTGCCCCGAGCGCCACCCCCGGCGCCTACACCTTCGTCTGCCAGCATCTGACGCCCGATGTGGTCTGGCGCACGGACTATCTGGACCAGCCCAACGCCGTCGTCGGCGTGAAAGAGGTGGTGGGGGTCGCCGATGATCTCGACGCCGTCGCCCGCGCCTGGGAGGCCATTGCCCCTGGCAACGCCACCATCGATGGCGACACCGCGCAGATCGACTTCGGCAACGCCGCAGTCACCTTTTTGACGCCCGACGCATTTCACGACCGGTTTGGCACGCAATGTGCCGCCCCCACAGCCATGGGCGCCCTCGTCTTTGCCTCAAGCGACCTTGACGCGACCCGACGCGCGTTGGCCGAGGCGGGGATCGAAGGTTCGTTGATTGCCGGCCCTGAGGCCGCAGCCGGCATCACCATGGCGTTCGTCGCGGCCTGAGGTCCTTCACAGGACCGCCAAAAAGAACGGGAGAGAGCATGATCAAGCACGCCCTAGCAGGCGCCCTTATCCTTGCAGGAACAAGCGCGGTCAGTGCGCAAGAGTACCAGTTCCGCATGGCCACCATCGATGTGGAGACGGGCGTCTACTTCACCACCATCGCACAGCCCTTTGCCGACCTCGTCAACCAGTTGACCGGCGGCAAGGTGGAAATCCAGGTGCTCCCCGCCGGCACCGTCGGCAACATCTTCAAGCTTCACGAGGCGCTGGAAGACGGCCTTGTGGACATGGTGAACTGGCCCACCTCGTTCCTGGGCACGGCCGACCCCGTGAACGCCATGGTGCTCGGCTTTCCCACAGGCCTTGGCACCGATTCCCTCCACGCCTGGATCTATAAAGGCGGCGGACAGGACCTTTTGACCGAGCATCGCCGCGACACCATGGGGATGCACTCACTGGTCCTGGGCTCGGGCCCGTCGGAATGGTTCGCCCATTCCCACAAGCCCATTGCCTCCACCGACGATCTGGCAGGCGCCAAGTATCGCACCCTCGGCAACTGGGCCGCTGTGGTGCGCGACAAGTTCGACGCCGCCCCCACCACGGTGCCTGGCTCTGAAGTCTACTCCATGCTGGAAAAGCAGGGCGTGGACATGGCCGAGTACTCCATGCCTGCGGAAAACTTCAGCCGCGGCTATCACGAGATCACCAAGTACGTGATCTATCCCGGTATTCACGCACCGGCCTGGGCCTTCGAGTTGATGATGACGGCCGAGACCTGGGACGAGCTTCCGGACGATGTGAAGCTTGCCATCGAGGTGGCGGCGCGGGTTGTGACGCATGATTCCATGCTGTCCATCATCAATGCCGACCTTGATGCGGTGGCCAAGATCACCGAGCGCGCGGAAGCGGGCGACAACGAGTTGATCCGCCTGACGCCTGAGTTCGTGGAAGCCTCCCGCGCCGCTGCCCGCGACTGGGCCATGAACGCGGCCGAAGAAGCCAAGGCCGATGGCAACGAGTGGCCTGAGAAGGTGGCCAAGTCCATCTTCGACTTCCAGGACCGCTGGATGGCGAACTCCAAGTATCTGGTCGTCGATCACACCGACTGACACTGAAGGGCGGCGTTGTCTGCGCCGCCCTTTTTCAACGCCGAGGCCGCCTTGAAGCCCTTCCTCCTCCATCGCCTGTTGCCGCAACTGGACCGCATCGGCGGGTTCCTCGCCGGCATCGCCATGGTGATGATCGTCATCCTCATCGGCGTGATGATCTTCGAGGTGGTGGCACGACGCTTCTTCAACGCGCCCACCATCTGGGCCAACGACATCACCTACATGACCAACGGCAGCCTCTTCCTTCTGGGGGCCGCCTATACGCTGCGCCGGGACGCCCATGTGCGGATCGACTTCTTGTCTTCGCGGTTTCCTGAGCGCATCCAGCACCTGATCAATCTTCTGTTCTACCTCTGCCTGTTCCTGCCACTCCTCTACCTCACGTCCGAATCCAGCATCCAAAAGGCCGTGCGCGCCTATGAGCGCGGCACCCTTGAAAACATGAGCACGTGGGAGCCGGTGGTCTGGCCCTTCCTCACCGGGATCGCCCTTGGGGTGGCCGGCCTCACCCTCCAGGTGATCATTGAATC
>JBCDCF010000762.1:0-2128 GCA_039182345.1 Pseudomonadota bacterium | reverse complement strand
GCAAGGGTCTGATCGAGCGCGGCGTGCACCGCGTCCACCTCTGCCGCACTGGCGAACCCCTTGGCGATCAGCGGCTGGTTGGTGGCGACAATGGCAAGGAAAGGCGATCGGTTGAGGGCGCCGATAGCCGCAGCGACACCTGGCAGCAACTCAAGGTCTTTAGGACACAGCACGCCGTCCACCTCACGGTTGATGACGCCGTCACGGTCGATGAACACCGCGCGCTGGGGGGTGCGGTAGCTCTTGGCTGCCACCTCCCCTGAGCGCAGCGCGGCCTCGGCTCGCGCAAGGCGGGCGGGCGTGCCGATGTCCTTAATGTACTCAGCGCTGTTGTAAGCATAGAGCCTGGCGCCGAAGCGGGCGGCGTGAGGCAGCACACCGCGTCCAAGGTCCACTGGTGCGTCCGTCTCCTCGATCCAGTGAACAATGGCCTTATCGAAATAGTGCAGGGCGGCGTTGGCGCGGTTGCGCAGCAGACGCTGAAGGTCGTGGGGCTTGGGGTGAAAGGCTCTCACGCGCCCAGCATCATCCGTCGCCACAAGATCGGAATCGAACGGATGGTCGTTGGGGTGAACGAACAGTGTGCCAAGACCACCATTGGCCTCACCGGCGGCCACGAAACGCTGAAGGTCCAAGTTGAACAGAACGTCGCCGTAGACGAGCAGGAACGTCGGCTCCAGATGGTCCGCAGCATCGCGAAGGGCACCTGCAGTTCCTCGCGGCCTCTCCTCACGCACAAAGGTAACGTCAAGCCCCCAGCGCGACCCGTCCGCCACATGGTCTTCGATGACGTTGGACAAATGGCCGGTTAGCGCAAGGACACGCCTTACGCCCCCATTGGCAAGGGCTGACAGTGTGCGGTCCAACAGCGGCACACCATCCACCATCACCATAGGCTTAGGCATGTGGGTGAGGCCGAGCCTGGTCCCCTTGCCGCCCAAGAGGAGTACGGCCTGGACGCCCATCACACACCCGCATCATCGACTGGTGGATGCCGCCTCAATGGGTGGCAGCCTCATGGTCATGCCGTTCGGCAATGGCGCTGGACATGATGTGGAGGAGCGACTGGTGCACATCCTCCACAACGCCATAGTGGTGGGCGTTGACGTGAAGGTTGGTGTCGACCGCCTCCGCCAGCGCGCCGCCATTGAAGCCGCACAGACCAATGGTGACCATCTGCATCTGTTTGGCGCAGCGCACAGCGTCCAAAATGTTGGGGCTGTTGCCTGAGGAGGAGATGGCCACCAACACATCGCCACTGTCGGCCAGGAACCGCAGCTGGCGGGAAAACACGTCGCCAAAGCCAAAATCGTTGGCAACGGCCGAGTAGATGGCGCTGTTGGCCGTCAGCGCCTGGACGCGCAGGCGGTTGGCGCCGGCCACATGAGTGCCTTTGACGAAATCGGCCGCCAAATGCTCAGCAATGGCCGCCGACCCTCCATTGCCGATCATGAACACCTGACCGCCTGCGTCAGCCACGGTGTTGAGGTGGCCGATGGCGGTGCACAGCTGATCAGCATCGACACTGGCAAAGGCGCGGGCAATCCAATCGGCATAAAGGACGAGGCCTGCGCTGGGATTGTCAGGCGTGTCGAAACGGATGTTGCGAAAACGTGGATCGTCACTCATCAGACGTATGGCTCGCAAAAGGGCCCGAATGGGCGCGTGTCACGCATGGGGCGCTGTCACCTCCGGTGTAGGCGGGAATTCTTGTACCTTAAGGTTGTGGCGATGATCAACCCCGGCGCTGTCCACAGCCTCGCGGGGGCTTGCCTGTCTATTGTCGCGCCGCGAGGGCTTTGTTAAGGGCACCGCCACGCGCGTCATGCACCCTCCGGCGCGAGTGCAGTCCACGCCGTCGGCCCGCCACCAACGATCTGACCGACTTTTCCCGAACGAGAGGACCATCATGGCACGTCGCGCACTCATCACAGGCATCACCGGACAAGACGGTGCCTACCTTGCGCGGAACTTGCTGCAAAAGGGCTATGAGGTGTCGGGCCTGGTCCGCCGATCGAGCCATTTTGGCGTGTCCGACCACCGTCTGCGCTGGCTCGGAATCGAGAAGGACATCCGCTATGTGGATGCCAACCTCACCGACCTTTCAAGCCTTCTGCGCGCGGTGGAG
>JBCDCF010000761.1:0-2130 GCA_039182345.1 Pseudomonadota bacterium | reverse complement strand
CTGCCGCGTCAGCGCTGCGCGAAAGCCTGCAAGGTGCGTCCCGCAGTCCCTCTGGGGGATGTTGTTGGTGAAGCACAGCGTGTTCTCGTGGTAGGTGTCGTTCCACCACATGGAAACTTCCACCGTCACCCCGTCGCGCTCATCGGAAAAGGTGATGGGCGCGTCGAACAGTGCGGTCTTTGCCCTGTCGATGTAGCGCACGAAGGCCGACAGGCCCCCGTCATACAGCATTGTCTCTTCGCGTGACTCCACACCGCGATCGTCCCGCAGGGTGATGGTGACGCCCGAGTTCAGGAACGCCAGCTCGCGAAGGCGCCTCTCAAGGACGGAAAAGTCGAAGGTGACGTTGGTGAACGTCTCCGTGGAAGGGACAAAGCGCACCTCCGTCCCCGAACGGTCTTCCGCAGGGCCCACATCGGCGAGGGGGGCTGCTGCCACACCGTCGTGGAAGCGCATTTCGTGCTTGCGGCCATTGCGCCAGATGGTGAGGTCCAGTTCGGAGGACAGAGCGTTCACCACAGACACGCCCACACCGTGCAGGCCGCCCGAGACCTTGTAGGAATTCTGGTCGAACTTTCCGCCTGCGTGGAGCTGGGTCATGATGACCTCGGCGGCGGAAATCCCCTCCTCGGTATGAATGTCGGTGGGAATGCCGCGTCCGTTGTCGGCCACGGTGACGGAACCGTCATTGTTGAGGCGCACGCTCACCGTATCGGCATGGCCTGCAAGGGCTTCGTCGATGGCGTTGTCCACCACCTCGTAGACCATGTGGTGCAGGCCCGACCCGTCATCGGTGTCGCCGATATACATGCCCGGCCGCTTGCGCACCGCATCGAGCCCTTTGAGCACCTTGATACTGTCGGCGCCGTAGCCGTCTGCAGGAACTGGATTGGGTTGCACGTCCATGAAGGTCCGAATCGTTCGCGTCACACCGAGCATAGACCGTGCGCGCGCCAAGGGGTGAGGGGACACACTTTATATATAGGCCTGTACACGCATTTAAAGCGTTTCCAGGTGGGTGCCCACAGCCCTTGGGTGAGGGCAAAGCTGCCATGCCACCGGTGGCATACTCCGCTAGGTGGCCCCTGTGTGTTTTGCCGCCTGGCGCACGGTTTCAAGGGCCGCTGGCGTGTCGGCATCAAGGCTTGCTGCAGCGCCGATTTCCACCTCCGTCAACGCCTCCGCGTAGCGTGACATGAGGGCCCTGCCGCCAGCATCGCCCTCGGTGGCGCGCAACTCGTCAAACAGGCGGCGTGACCAGGCAACGGGGTTGCCGCGCTTACCCCCTGCCGTTGCCGTTGCAATGAGCGCACCGTCCTTCCCAAGGCCGTCCAGAACGCTGTTGCAGTGGTCAGCGGTGACAAGGGGCATGTCCCCCAGCACCACGAGCGCTGCGTCAGCGTCCGAAGGAAGGGCGTTGAGGCCTGCGCGCAAGGAGGTGGACAGGCCATCCGCATAGTCCGCGTTGTGGCACAGGCGCACCTCAAGGCCCTCAAGCGCGCCCGCGACAGCGTCAGGAGCATGGCCTGTCACCACGATGACGGGGGCGGCACGGCTTGCAAGGGCAGCCTCGCACACCCGCCTCACCATCGCTTTCCCGTCCACCTCTTCGATGAGCTTGTTGGCAGCGCCCATGCGGGTGGAGCGGCCTGCGGCAAGAACGATGGCGGCCGGGCGGCGCGCGGCGCCCCGTGCGGCGGTGCCTTCGCGCGGCTGAGGGCGCATGGCCGTCTCCATCAAGAGCCCGCCAACGCCCATACCGCTGATGTCGGCGGGGGTGACGGGAACGCCTGCCAACAGGCGGTCGAGAACGAAATCAAAGCCATTGGGCTTGGGGCTGCGCGCACAGCCTGGCGCGCCGATGACCGGTTTGCCGTCCAGCGCCCCAAGGACGAGGAGGTTGCCAGGGTCCACAGGCATGCCCACCTGGTCGACCTGGCCGCCAGCGGCGCGGATGGCCGCAGGTATCACGTCATCCCCATCCACCACGGCCGATGCGCCGAAGACGACGACCATCTGCGCCTCCGCCGCCGCCCCCGTAAGAGCTTCGCGAAGGGCTGGGACGGTGTGGTCGACGCGCAGATCGGTCAGAATGGATGCGCCAGGGTCCGTCAGTCGGCGTTTCAGGAT
>JBCDCF010000760.1:0-2135 GCA_039182345.1 Pseudomonadota bacterium | reverse complement strand
TCGATGCGTTGGCGGGCGCGCTCCGTCAGAAGGTCTGAGCCGCCCGCACCTGCGCCTACAAAGCTGACGAGACCGTCGCGGTTGTCGGCCCTTTCTGAGAGAAGGGCGCGGGCGGTCTTGCCGAAGCCCGTACGCTCGAACGCGCCCTGCATGGCAGGCTCAAAAAGTGCGTGCCAGAAGCGGCGGCGGGGGGCGCCTGGTGCAAGGGTGCGGGCCACATGATCGCGCAGCGCGCCGGCCTTGCGGGCGACGCGGCCAATGCCTGCGGGCAGCAAACGCTCCACACGGGCCTTGATCTCCCTGGCGAGGACCGGCGCCGTACCCTCCGTGCCGATGGCGACGATGACGGGATCGCGGTCGACGATGGCGGGGGTGATGAAGTCGCTCACCGCAGGCTGGTCGGCCGCGCACACGGGGATCTTGAGGGCGCCAAGACGCCTTGCAATGCCCGCATCCAGCGCCGCGTCGCCTGTGGCGGCATAGGCGAATGCCACATCGTCCGGCAGGGGGGTGGTGAGGGGGGCGCCGAGGAGGATGGTGACATCGTCGAACTCGGCAAGGGTGTCGTCCACCTCTTCAGTGATGACGAGGATGTGCGCCGACGTCTTCTTCACGAGCCGCAGCTTGGCCGCCGCGTCCTGGCCGCCGCCGAACACGATGATCGTGCGGCCCTTCACGCTCCAGAAGATTGGAAATGCGTCCATCGCCGCCTCCCTCCGAGTTGGGGAGAGAATGTTGATTTCCCGCAGAATCGACAATACACCGGAGAAAATAAGCCAATAGGCGCCCCAAGGGTCCGACTTGGCTCTCATTTTCCCGAAGCAAGGCGCTATGGAAGGACAGCGTGCGATGGATGAGTTGGATCGCAGGATTTTGGCCGTCCTGCAGGAGGATGCCTCGCAGCCTGTGGAGCGGATCGCCCAACAGGTGAACTCCTCCAAGTCGCCTGTCTGGAGCCGCATTCGCAAGCTGAGAGAGGCGGGGATCATCCGCCGTCAGGTGGCAATCCTCGATGCGCAGAAGGTGGGGCATGACGAGGTGTTCTTCGTCACCATCAAGACGGGCAGCCACAGCGCCGCTTGGCTGGAGCGGTTCAGCGATGCCATTGCCACCATGGATGAAATCCAGGAGGCGCACCGTCTGGCGGGGGAGGTGGACTACCTCTTGAAGGTGCGTGTGCGCGACACGCGCCATTTCGATGCCTTCTACAAGCGCCTTGTGGCGCAGCTCGACCTTTTCAGCGTCACCTCCATGCTGTCCATGGAAACGCTGAAGGAGACGACGGCCATCGCCATGGACGGTGGCGATGCCTGACAGGCGGTGTCGATGGGCCTAACTCTGCCGCATGGCTTTGCGGATGAGCGTGCGGGCACCGGCGTACTGACTTGATGTACCGATGGAAATCCAGCGCATCACGGGCCAGCGTTCGGCCCACTCAAACTGTCCCACCTCGGTGAGCTCCTGGTCCGACAGGCTGTCGATGAGGTCGCGCAGGCGGGGCTGCTCGCCTATCAGGGCTTGGCAAATCTCATCGTAGGATGCGGCTTTCGCCTGTTCGGCAATGTGCGCGTTGAGGGCCGGCGTCTCCCGCCACGAGTACCCTTTTGCGGGGACAATGGGCACTTCCCCGCGCCGGCCGGCTTCGACCCAGTCCATCACCGCGCGGGTCCACCACAGGCGAACCGCCAGAATGTCCTTGATCGAAAAGGTGTCGTCGCAGGGGCGCTGTGCGTCGTCCTCACCGATCGCCTCGAACTCCGACCGTAGCTTGGCGAAGTGGGTTTCGATCAGACGCTCAAGATCAGACCGGTTTTTGGGAATGTTCGACATGGCACTGACACGGTGACGCGACAAAACACCTGACCCGGCGAGGAGGCGATCCCCACAGGATGCGGACGTCAGTGGGGCACGCCGAGATAGGCGTCAATCACATCCTGATTGGTGCGCACCTCTTCAGGGGTGCCGTCGGCAATCTTCTCCCCATAGTCCAGAACCACCACGCGGTCGGAGATGTCCATCACCACGCCCATGTCGTGCTCGATGAGGGCGATGGTGGTGCCGAACTCCTCCCTCACGTCGAGGATGAAGCGGCACATGTCCTCCTTCTCCTCAAGGTTCATGCCGGCCATGGGCTC
>JBCDCF010000759.1:0-2159 GCA_039182345.1 Pseudomonadota bacterium | reverse complement strand
CGTCTGGTGGGGATCAACACGGCCATCTACTCCCGCTCGGGCGGCTCCAACGGCATCGGCTTTGCGATCCCCGTGGAAATGGTGCGCATTGTCGTCCAGTCCGCGGCCGATGGGGGCAAGGTGCAGCGGCCATGGTTCGGCGCGCGGCTCCAAAGCGTCACGCGGGATCTGTCGAAGGAATTTGGGCTCGACAGGCCGTCAGGCGCCATCATCACGGAGCTTGTGCCGCGAAGCCCTGCCCATCAGGCCGGTCTCAAGGTGGCCGACGTCATCACCCACCTTGATGCCGTCGAAGTGGTCGACAGCGACACCTTCGGCTACCTCTACGCCACCAAAGGGCTGGTGGGCGAGACGGAGGTGCGGGTCGTGCGCGCAGGCACCGTCAAAGCGGTGCGTGTTGCCCTTGCCGCCCCGCCCGAAAGCACGCCGCGGGATGCCCAGCGCATTGCCGGGCGCTCGCCCTTCTCAGGCGTCATTGCCATGAACCTTTCTCCGGCCGTTGCCGATGAGTTCAACCTCGACCTTGCCGACACGGGCGTCGTGATTGCCCGGGTGGACCCGCGCTCGGTGGCAAGCCGCGTCGGCCTTCGCTCTGGCGACAAGGTGATTGCGGTCAACGGCGAGCGCATCGGCACCACATCGCGCCTCAAAACGCTGTCGGGCCGGCGCGAGCGCTTCTGGGAAATCATCATCGAGCGCAACGGGCAGCAGCTGGAACTGGTTCTGGGCGGCTGATGGCCATGGCCGATCCGGCGGAAAACCTGTTTTCGGCTGCTGGATTGGCCAAGGAGGCGCCGCGCCCCCTCGCGGACGCGCTGCGCCCCAAGTCCCTGGACGACATTGTGGGCCAGCCCCACCTCCTCGGCCCCGATGGGCGGTTGAGGCGGGTTCTTGCCGGGCGCGAAGGTGGCGGCAGCATCGGCTCGCTCATCCTGTGGGGGCCGCCAGGCACAGGCAAAACCACACTGGCGCGCCTTCTTGCCAAACATGTGGACGCCGAGTTTCAGCAGATCTCCGCCATCTTCTCAGGCGTTGCGGACCTCAAGGCCGTGTTCCAGCGCGCCCGCCAAGCCCGCGAGGTGGGCCGCGCCACGCTCCTCTTCGTGGACGAGATCCACCGCTTCAACCGCGCCCAGCAGGATGCGTTCCTGCCCGTGATGGAAGACGGCACCATCACCCTTGTGGGCGCCACCACCGAAAACCCGTCCTTCGAGCTCAACTCGGCCCTTTTGTCCCGCGCGCAGGTGATGGTGTTTCACGCCCTCAATGCCGACGCCCTTGCCACACTCCTCACAAGGGCGGAGAAGGCGCGAGGCGCGAAGCTCCCCGTCACCGAGGAGGGTCGAACGAGCCTTTTACGCATGGCCGACGGCGACGGCCGCGCCATCCTCACCCTTGCCGAGGAGGTGTGGCGCGCCGCGGCAAAGGGCGAAACGCTCAACGCCGACGCCGTCCAATCCATCCTGCAAAGGCGTGCGCCCAGCTACGACAAGGATCGTGACGGGCACTACAACCTCATCTCAGCGCTGCACAAATCCGTCCGCGGGTCGGACCCTGATGCAACGCTCTACTATCTGATGCGCATGTTGGATGGGGGCGAAGACCCCCTTTACATCGCCCGCCGCCTTGTGCGCATGGCAAGCGAAGACATTGGCCTTGCCGACCCCTCAGCGCTTCCCGTCACAATCGCAGCGCGCGACAGCTACGAGTTTTTGGGCACGCCTGAGGGGGAGCTCGCATTGGCGCAGGCCGCCGTCCACCTGGCCTTGGCGCCAAAGTCGAACGCCGTCTACACAGCCTTCAAGGCGGCCAAAGCCTTCGTGAAGGACACGCCGACGCTGCCGCCGCCAAAGCACATTCTGCCAGGGGTCACGCGGCTGATGCGCGATGAAGGCTACGGCGCCGGCTACGCTTACGATCACGATTCGCCCGACGCCATGTCCGGTCAGGCCTACTTCCCCGACGGCATGGATCCACCCACCTTCTACCGTCCCACAGACCGCGGCGAGGAGACGCGGTTCGCCCAGCACCTTGAAAAGGCCGCCGCCAAGCGTCAACAAGTGCGTCACGCGTCGGCCAAGGCACCGGTCAGGCCCGCGCGTGACGATCCCACGGAGCCGTCATGACCACCTTGTTTGAGTTTTTGGCCCTTTGGGCCG
>JBCDCF010000758.1:0-2160 GCA_039182345.1 Pseudomonadota bacterium | reverse complement strand
GCGAAGTGGTCGTTGAGGCGGAAACCCAGGTGGTGGTCAGCGACACGGTCATGCTTCCCATGAACGCTGCCACCGTCTCGCCCCTTGACGGGCAGGTGACGACACCGTGCATCCTTGCCCACCACTTTGCGGATGTGCCCCGCATCAAGGACCCCAACTCCATCACACTTCTGGAGGAGGACAAGATCATGGCCTACTTCGCCGCCGGCGAACTCTACGCCACACCGGCCCGCTCGGAGCCACTGTTGTGAGCGCGGACGAGGAGGAGTTCCACTTCGAACCGAACCCTGGCCTTCCTGAGGCTTTGCCGGAGGGTGAGCGCATCCTCTGGTCGGGCTCGCCTGAGTGGAAGGCGGCGGCGCTGGAGATTTTCCACATCAGAGCCGTTGCCATCTATGCCGGCCTTTTGGTCCTGTGGCGCGCCGTCGCCCACTTGCACGATGGCGGCACGCTCCTGTCGCTGCCAGGCCATCTGGTGGTTCTGGTGTCGGTGTTTGCGTGCGGTCTTGCCATTCTCCTCATTCTTGCAAAGGCAACGGCAAAGACCACCATCTACACCATCACCAACCGCCGTGTGGTGATGCGCATTGGCGTGGCGCTGACCATGTCCATCAATCTGCCGTTCAAGCAGATCCTTTCGGCGGATTACCGCAAGGCGCCTTTGGGGACTGGCTGCATTGCCCTCACCATGGCCCAGTCGGGCGGGCTCGGCTACGTGGTCCTTTGGCCCCACGTGCGCCCGTTCCGCTTCTCCAAGCCTCAACCCATGTTGCGCGCGATCAAAAACGCTGAAGAGGTGGCAGGGATCCTCGGCCGTGCCTTGGCCGCAGCACAGGGCGGCGAGGTGTCGCCGGTCATCCACATCAAAGGGCCAAAAACCCGAACGTCGACGGCAGAACCCGTCGCTGCATAATTACCAAACGGCCCGGCGCACCATCGCCGGGCCGTTTTCGATTCAAGGCCCCGCCTCCTCCGCCCCGCTTGATCCCCTAAAGCCTCTCCTGCCGCCGCTCCGAACCAATGCCACACGGCATCGCCGCGCCACTGTCAGGCACGCGAGACAGTGACAATGGCGGAAAGGCCCACAAACACCCCTCTCACTGCAAAGAAGACTTGACGCGGACCGGTCCAAAGGTGTCAACTAAGGTTGACGACTGATGAGGGATCGGTCGGCCCAATTGGACGCCCTTAAGACCGCTGTCGGCAGAGGCGTCCTATGCCCCGGACGCGCCTGGATCACCCGCCAAGCGCCTGCGCCAATAAAGGAGGACGACGGACTGTGAAGCAAGACCCGTTCATCCCCAAAGGCGCCCTCACCCTCGTCTTCCTACTTGTGGGTCTGAGCGCGCTCGCCGCCACCGTCGGCGTGCTGACGGCAGCCCCTAAGGAAGGCATCCCCGAAAACATCATGGCGGACGCGCGCTCCACGGTGCTGCACTTCGCCGACAGGCAGGACGGCGCCATCGTCGTCACCACAGACGAGGGCGAGACGGTGCTGGAGCCAGGCACCTCAGGTTTTATCCGCGGCGTTCTGCGCGGCCTTGCCTATAAACGGCGCGGCGAAGGGGTCGGCCCGGAAGCGCCCTTCGTCCTTGCCGTTGATCCAACGTCAGGCGCCTTGACACTGAACGACCCGTCAACACAATCGCGCGTGTTCCTTCGTGCCTTCGGCGAAGACAACGCCGCCGCCTTTGCCGCCCTCATCCCGTCACGCGACGGGCCGGCCTCCCCGGTCCGTACCGAACGCGAGTAGCGCCCATGTTTTCCTCCTTCAAAACGCGCCTCACCGTGCCCTGCACGGTCGAAGTGAGCCACACCTTCGAAAGCCTTCACGCCCACGTGGTCCTGCCCGACGGGATCGATGCGGAACCTGGCGATGAAATCATCGTCCACGGCACAGAGATCCGCGTGCCCTACGGCGAAGTGGTCTCCATCCCGCGGGAGGCCACCATCGTGCGCGCCACCCTCCTTGAGCGCCTGTGGGTGCGCATGACAGGCGATCTTGAATTCATGGAACTGTGTGAGTTCTCCTTTTCCGAGAAGGTTGCAGCATGAACGCTCCGCTTCGCCACGCTCCCAAAAAACCGGTCCGCGAAGTCAACGAGACGACGCGCTCGGCCACCCAGTCCACCGCCCTCAACCCGCGCTTTTACACCACCG
>JBCDCF010000757.1:0-2161 GCA_039182345.1 Pseudomonadota bacterium | reverse complement strand
GGCGGCGCTGAAAGCCGTGTGCGCGGCCATCGAGCCCCACCTTTAAGCGGCAACGCGGGTGCACCAGGACCACACCCGCCCTCGCCCGGCACGCAGGCTTCGCGTGCCGGGCCTTACCTTGCGCCGGCACGAGGCCATCGAAGCCTGGCTGATGGTGAGCCCGACGGTGATCGGCTTTGCCATCTTCTTCCTCGGGCCGCTGATTGCCGTCTTCATCTACAGTTTGTCGGAGTGGAACCTTCTGTCCCGGCAGATGACCTTTGTGGGCGCTGCCAATTACGAGGATGCGCTCACCGTCAACCCCGACTTCTGGGATGTGATGGGCAACTCGGTCATCTTCGCGGCCGGGCTCGTGCCTTTGAACATGGCCCTTGCGCTGACCCTTGCTTTGGCGCTGTCGCGGCCCTTCTTCGGTGTGGTCTTCTTCCGCACCATCTTCTTTGCGCCCGTCGTCACCTCTGCGGTTGCTTGGGCCATTGTCTGGAAGTTCTTGCTCCAGGGCGAGGCGGGGGCGGTGAACCAGATGCTCGCCAGCATCGGCATCGACGGGCCAAACTGGCTGCGCGAGCCCGACTGGGCGATGGCCGCCGTCATCGTCACCCGCGTCATCAAGATGGTCGGGCTCAATATGATCCTTTATATCGCCGCCCTTCAGGCCATCCCCCGCGACTACGAGGAGGCTGCGCGGCTGGAAGGCGCCTCCTCCTGGCAGGTGTTCAAGATGGTGATCTGGCCGCTTCTGGCGCCCACCACGTTGATCATCATGGTCATCACCACCATCGGCTCCTTCAAGGTGTTCGACCACATCTACTTGATGACCGGCGGGGGACCTGAGAACGGCACCTTGGTCTTGGCGTTTTACATCTACCAGCAGGCGTTCGAGTTCTTTGAGGTGGGGTATGCGTCGGCGCTCGCCATCATCATGTTCGTCATCGTGCTCATCCTCACCGTCGTCCAGGTGACGTTGCGCCGGCGGGGGGCCACATGACCGTCAAGCAATCGCGCCGTCTGACCCGTTTCTTGTGGACGCTGTCGCTCCTCATCGTCTCCGTCCCGTTCGTCTTCCCGTTCCTTTGGATGATCTCTTCGGGTTTCAAAAGCGCGGCGGAGATCTTTGGGCAGCCCAGCCTCATTCCTGAGGTGTGGCGCTGGCAAAACTTCATCGAGGTGTTCACGTATCAGCCGTTTGCGCAGCAATACTTCAATTCCCTCTACATCGCCTTGTCGGTGACGGCGGCAACGCTGGTGGTCTCCTCCCTCGCAGGCTATGCCCTGGCGCGGCTGCGGTTTGCGGGTGCGGGGCTGTTGATGCTCTTCCTCATCTCCGCGCTGATGGTGCCTGAGGAGGTGACCATCATCCCCAACTTCTTCCTGATCCGCTGGATGGGGCTCACCGACACCCACTTTCCTTTGATCCTACTCCCCGTCTTCGGCCCCCACGGCGTGATGGCAACGTTCCTCATGCGCCAATACTTTGTCGCCCTTCCCAAAGAGCTTGAGGAGGCGGGGCGGATGGATGGCCTCAGCACCTTCGGCGTGTGGTGGAAGATCGCGCTTCCCATGTCCCGTCCGGCGCTGGCGGCGGTCGCCATCATCACCTTCCTGTTCTCCTGGAACCTTTTCTTGGAGCCCCTCGTATTCCTCAGCTCCCTTGAATTGTTCACCTTGCCGCTGGCGCTCTCCAACTTCACCGATCCTTACGGCGCGCCGCTGTGGCACTTGCAGCTGGCGGCCACGACCCTCGCGGTGGTGCCGATCCTTGCGGTCTACATCATCGCCCAAAGACACATTGTGGAGAGCTTTGCCATGTCAGGGGTGAAGGGATGAGCCAAAGCAACACCCACGGCGGAGCGCGGCCATGACCAAGCTTTCCCTCCACAACGTGAAGAAACGCTTCGGCCGCACCGAGGTGATCCGCGGGATCGACCTTGAGATCGAGGATGGCGAGTTCGTGGTCTTCGTCGGCCCGTCGGGCTGCGGCAAGTCCACACTGTTGCGCATGATTTCAGGCCTTGAGGATGTGACCAGCGGCGACGTGTTCATCAACGGCCGCCGCATGAACGACGTGCAGCCCGCCAAGCGCGGCGTTGCCATGGTCTTCCAGTCCTATGCGCTCTATCCGCACCTTAATGTGCGCCAGAACATGGGCTTCGGCTTGAAG
>JBCDCF010000756.1:0-2165 GCA_039182345.1 Pseudomonadota bacterium | reverse complement strand
GGTTGAAGCTGCCCAATCAAGTCCATATCGGCCGAAATCACCGTCCCCACCATAAAGTAGCCCCCGCCTGAGACCGCATCGCGGTGAAGGACGATGGGTTCGGTCCCACCGGGGATTTGGATGGAGCCGTAAGGATAACATGCATCGGTGATGTTTGAGGGGTCGGACCCTGCGCCGAAGGGCTGCTCGCGCTCCACGAACTCCATGGGCCGGCCGCCGCGGAAGCGGTAGCCCATGCGGTCCGCTTCAGGGGCAACGGTCCAGGTGTCGGCAAAGAACGCGGTCTGGGAGGCCGGCGTAATGCGGTGCCAGTAAAGGCCCGGCAGCATTCTGAGCGCCGTCGTCTCGCCGCCCTTGCCTGGGCCCCGACGCAGCGCTTCAGGCACCACGCGGGCGGCGTGCGCGCCTGTGTCGGCCCCGAGGGGGAGCGTGTCGCCAGCCTCCACCTTGCGGCCTTCGATGCCCCCAAGCGCCCCGATGGGATAGGTGGAGCGGCTTCCGAGCGCCGGCGGCGTTGCAATCCCGCCGGAGATGGCAATGTAGGCCCGCGCCCCTTCGCGCAGATAGTCGAAGGTGAGCGTCTGCCCCGGCTCCACGCGAAAACTGGTCCAGGTGGGCATTTCCTCGCCATCCACCTTCGGCGGCAGCTCTGCCCCCGTGACGGCAACGGTGCGCGCATCGTTGAAGGTGATTTCGGGGCCCATGAAGACCGCTTCCAGGCAGGCCGCGCCCTCCTCGTTGCCAACGAGGCGGTTTGCAGCAATGAGCGCCAAACGGTCCATCGCCCCGCCGACGGGAATGCCAAGGTGGAAATAGCCAGGGCGCCCAAGGTCCTGAATGGTGGTCAAAAGGCCCGGTGCGACGACGGTGATGGTCATGACAGCGCCTCCTGGAGCTTGGCGTTGTAGGCGTCGATCCCCGTGTTGAACTCATCAAGGTCGAAGGTCACCTCTGCCATCTTCGGCGTGAAGCGCTGGGCCTCCACCTCGGCGGCAATGTCATCGTAGGCGGCGCGGTCGATGGGGGTGAACTTCACGATGTCGCCGGGGCGGAAGAAGACCATGAATTCGCGCAGGTAAGGCATCATCTGCGTCGGATCGAAGATGGGCACTGGCGTGATGCCGAACATCTGGTAGCCGCCCGCCCCGCGCACGGAATAGATGCAGGAGAAGCAGCCGCCATACCCCACCGTGAGCTTGGGCGTATCGGTGCGCGGGCGCAGATATTTCGGCACCTCGATCTGCCTGTCCCGATCGACCATCTGGTAAAGGAACGGCAGCCCCGCAACGAACCCCACCATGGACACGAACCACGGCGAGCCGGAGTGCGCCGCGATGAACTCTTCCACAGAGGAAAACCCGTTGATGCGGGCGGCATACTCAATGTCGCTGCCCGACGGGTCCTGGTGGCGCTCGCGAAAGCGCATCAATGTCTCGTGGGTCCAGGGGTCCTGGTAGTAGACAGGGATCTCCACTATGCGTGTGGTCAGCCGCGCCTCGGCGCTGTCGGCGGCCGATTCCATGGACTTCAGCTGCTCCATCAACGCATTGGGATGGATGATGTCGGGGTTGAAGCCAATCTGAAACGACGCGTTGGCGGGGCAGATTTCCGTCACCCCGTCGATCTTGGCGTCCCTGACGGCGTTGGTGATGGCAAGGCTTTTGAAGAAGGCGTCGAGGGACATGGCCTCATCCACCTCGACGAAGATCTGCTCGTCGCCTCCAAAACTGTAGCGCGCCGTCATGGGCGGTCTCCCTCAAGGTGTTGGGCGTTGGTGCTCAGCCACTCTTCCAGCCAGGTGATGTGCGCCTCGCCGCGCCTGACCTCAGGCACCTTAAGGAGCGCAGTGAACAAAGGCACCGTGGTCTTCAATCCATCGACATGAAGTTCTTTCAAGGCGCCTGCCAGGCGGTCCAGCGCGTGGGCGCGATCCTCCCCCCAGACCACCAGTTTGCCGAGGAGCGAATCGTAAAACGGCGGGATCTCGTAGCCTTGATAGAGCATGGAATCCCACCGGACCCCAGGGCCTCCCGGCACCCTCAGCGCCGCCACCTTGCCGGGGGACGGCATGAAGTTGTTGGCAGGGTCTTCGGCGTTGATGCGCACTTCGATGGCATGGCCGTTCTGGGTGATGTCCTCCTGGGCGAACCGCAAAGGCGTGCCCG
>JBCDCF010000755.1:0-2171 GCA_039182345.1 Pseudomonadota bacterium | reverse complement strand
CGCGTTGCCGCCTACAACGTGCCGTCGGGCATCATGTTCGACATGCACAAGGATGTTGCAGCCCGTCGCCCCGGTGTCCTCACGCAGGTGGGGATGGAAACGTTCGTGGACTCCATCCGCGAAGGCTGCGCCATGAATGCTGCAGGCGCCGCAGAGCCCATTGTCTTCCGCCGTGAGATGGCCGGCGAAACCTGGCTTCATTTCCCCAACATCGTGCCGGATGTGGCAATCATTCGCGCCACCACCGCGGACGAGAACGGCAACCTCACCTTCGAACATGAAGGCGCTTATCTTGGCGCGCTGGATCAAGCCATTGCCGCCCGCAACCATCGCGGCCTCGTCATCGCACAGGTCAAACGGGTTGCCGCTGCCGGATCGCTGCGTCCCCACGACGTTCATGTGCCTGGTCACCTCGTCGATCTCGTCGTCGTCGACCCGCACCAAAAGCAAACCACTGAGACGGACTATGACCCTGCCATTTCAGGGGAAATCATGCGCCCTTGGGAGAGCTTCTCCCACGCCGAGCCGGGTCTTGAGAAAATCATCGCCCGCCGCGCCGCCATGGAGTTGGCGTACGGTGACACCGCAAACCTTGGTTTCGGCATCTCCGCCAACGTGCCGCGCATCCTTTTGGAGGAGGGGCACGCGGGGGCCGTGACCTGGGCCATCGAGCAGGGCGCTGTGGGCGGCGTGCCTTTGACGGGATTTGCCTTCGGGTGCGCGGCCAATGCCGACAGCATCGTGCCTTCGCCCCAGCAGTTTACGTACTTCCAAGGCGGCGGGTTCGACATCTCGTTCCTGTCCTTCCTTGAGGTGGACTGCGACGGCAACGTCAACGTCTCCAAACTTGGCAAGCGCCCTTACCTCACAGCGGGTTGCGGTGGCTTTGTGGACATCACCGCCAACGCGCGCAAAATCGTCTTCTCAGGCTACTTCGAGGCCGGCGCGGGGCTCGACGTGGACACCACGGGCGTGCGCGTCACCACCCCCGGCAAGTTCGCCAAGATGGTGGATGCGGTCGAGCACGTCACCTTCGCGGGCCGGCGTGCCCGGCGCCTCGGTCAAGATGTTCTCTACGTGACCGAGCGCTGCGTGATGCGCCTTGACGATGACGGCCTCGTCGCCACCGAGGTGATGCCAGGCATTGAGCCTGAGGCCGATATTGTTGCCGCCTCCGAAGGCCGTGTGCGCGTTGCCGGCAATGCGGCCACCATGCCCACCTCGCTCCTCGCCGAGGGGCCTATGGGGCTTGCGTTGTGAGCGCCGTTCACCTGTCCATCGAAGCGGGGATTGCCGAAATCCGCCTCGACAATCCGGCCAAGTTGAATGCCCTCACCTTGGCAATGATCGAGGCGTTGGAGACATACGCCAACGCCATCGAGGCGGACCGCAGCGTGCGTGTCATGCGCCTCACGGCCGAGGGCGAGCGTGCCTTTTGCGTTGGCGCGGACATCCGTGAGTGGTCGGCCCTCGATCCGCGCGGCTTTGCGCGCGGGTGGGTGCGCCGTGGTCACCGCGCGTTCGACAGGCTTGCTCAGCTTTCGGTGCCCACCATCGCGGTTCTGTCTGGCCATGCCTTTGGTGGGGGACTGGAGCTTGCCGCCGCCTGCGACATGCGCGTGATGGCGCCCAAAGCGACGCTGGCGCTTCCCGAAACAGGGGTCGGCATTGTCCCCGGCTGGTCCGGCACACAGCGCCTTGCCCGCGAACTCCCACCCGCCGTCTTGAAGCAGATGGCCTTTGCCGGGCAGCGACTGTCTGCCGAGCGTGCCCTTGAACTGGGCTTCGTCAACGCGGTTGCCGACAACCCGCGCGCCGAAGCCGATGCCATTGCGGCGAAGATCCTCACAAGCGCTTCCCAAGCGGTGGAGGTGACCAAGTGCCTTCTTGCCGCTGCGTTCGGGGAGGGTGGAGAGGCGTGTATCGAGGCCCTCGCTGGCGCTGCCATGGCCGCTTCGCCCGAGAAAGATGAAGGCGTCGCAGCCTTCTTTGAAAAGCGCAAACCCCAGTTCGCGGGAGGCGGCACGTGACGGACCACGATCTGACGCTGGTTGCCGCGAAGCCGGCCGAGGCTGTGGAGGTCTTGACCCTCAACCACTTGATCGCCGGGGAATGGGTCGCCGCGCAAACGGACGAAGCGTTTCAGCGTCACTCCCCTGCGACCGGCGCGG
>JBCDCF010000754.1:0-2177 GCA_039182345.1 Pseudomonadota bacterium | reverse complement strand
CAGCGGCATGGTCGGCATAGTTGAGCCCGAGGCACAAGATCTTGCCCGGCTTTGCGATGGGCGCGCACAAGGTGAGGCTTTCGAGGGGAAGGGCTTTGCCTTTGTGGGACGGGTCGTCCGCGGCAGCGGCCGCCTTTTTGAGAAGGCCGTTGCCGGCTTCGATCACGCCGACCATGTCCTCAGGGGCGCCGTCGACGAGGGCGGCGAGGGGAAACACCGCGCCGTCCTTCAGCACGCCCACTTGGGGCGCGCCGCCGGCTTCAAACGTTACCAGTTTCATGGAAGATCCTCAGGCGTGGTCAGTGATCGGCGACGGTGCTTTTGTGCCAAAACACCAGTCGGCGCTGGAGCCAGGCGATAAACATGAAAATCGCAAGGCCAAGCAGCGACAGATAAAGGATGAGCGAGAACACCCGCGGCGTGTTGAGCTGGGAGGCCGCAACACGGATCTGTTCGCCAAACCCTTTGCCGCCACCCAAAAACTCACCGGTGATCGCCCCCGCCATCACCCCGACGGAGGCGATTTTGAGGCCCGTGAAGAGCTGGGGCAGGCCAGCGGGAAGTTTGAGCTGGATGAGGGTCTGCCAGCGGGTGGAGCCCATGGTCTTGAACAGCATGCGCTGGTTCTCGTCCGCTGAGTGAAGCCCCGCTGCCGTTCCCACGATGATGGGGAAGGTGGCGATGAACGCGGCAAGGGCAACCTTCGATTCAATGCCGAAACCGAGCCAGGCGATGAAGAGCGGCGCGAAGGCAATCTTCGGCATGGTGTCGATGGCAACGAGGTAGGGCATCACCGCCCGCTCGCCGAACCGCGTCTCGCCCACAAGAACGCCGAGCGAAAAGCCGATGGCAAAGGCAAGGGCAAAGCCGTAGATCACCTCTAGGGTGGTGATCCAAAGGGCGGTCAACATGTAGCCGCCCGAGATGAGGTTTGTGCCGACGACAATAAGGTCGCTGGCCACCTCCATGGGGGCAGGCAGGATGATGGCGGACACCACCCCCGTCATCACCACCGATTGCCAGATGGCGATGAACGCCACGAACAGGACAATCATGGAGATGGCGCGGGGCACCTTGTCGAGCCAGGAGGTGTGCTCAACCCACACGGTTTCGGGGGCGTGCTCGTCCTCGGCGTGGACGGCGGTGACAGTCCCTTGGGTGACGCTCATAGATCGGCCTCCAGGTCGAGGCGGCTGCGGATGCGTTTCACGTATTCGGCAAATTCTGGCGCGGTGAGCATGTCGAGGGTGCGCGGGCGCGGCAAGTCGATGGTGACGGCCTCGACGATGCGCCCCGGTCGTGGCCGCATGACGTAGACCACGTCCGACAAGATCACCGCCTCCTGGATGGAGTGGGTGACGAGGAAGGCCGTTGCATCGCGGCTCTTGCAGATGCGCTGAAGCTCCATGTTCATGAACTCGCGGGTCAACTCGTCAAGGGCGCTGAACGGCTCGTCCAGGAGCAACACGGCAGGCTCTGTGATGAGCATGCGGCAGATGGAGGCGCGCTGGGCCATGCCGCCCGACAACTCGCCAGGGTAGACGTGCTCGAACCCCTTCAGGCCCACAAGCTCCAGAAGGTCGCGGGCGTCCTGCTCCTTGGCGCGGGCGGCCGCCTTACCATCGCGGATGGCAATGGGCATGACGATGTTTTGCAGCGTCGTCTTCCACGCGAGCAGCGTCGCCTGCTGGAACATCATGCCGATGTCCCTGCGCGGACCCGTCACAGGCTCGCCTTGCAGCATGACGCTGCCTGAGCTCGGCGGCACAAGGCCCGCCATGATCTTCAAGAGCGTGGACTTGCCGCAGCCCGACGAGCCGATGACGGAGGAGAAGCTGCCGTGCTCCAACGTCAGGTCCACATGATCGAGGGCGTGGACGGACCGCCGCGCGTAGGTCTTGTCCACGCGGCGGAGCTGATAAACCGGGCGCTGCGGTGCAGCGCTCCGGTCCGAGGGATCCACGTCAGCGACAGCGCTCACTGGGCGGTGAAGTCGTTCGTGTAAGCGGCCGTCACATCGTCGATGGGCGCGGCAAGGTTCGGCTCCACGATTTCATGCCAGCGCACCCACATGGCCGGCGGCTGGTAGCCCAAGGGCTTTGTGGTGTCCACGGGCACGGTCTTGCTGCGCACGGCGTTGAAGAGGGCGCTGGCAAAGTCGGCGTCTTCGCTCTCCT
>JBCDCF010000753.1:0-2179 GCA_039182345.1 Pseudomonadota bacterium | reverse complement strand
GGAACAATACCCCAGAACGCGGCAAGGTCGGGTGTCGCCATCCTCCACTGCATTGCCGTCTCCCCGTCGTCTGACACCCATTATAGCCGACTGGGTTTCGCCGCCCATGGTCCCGATCTTGCGGATATGCCTCGTCGCCGATGCGGCGATGCGGTGCCCATCTGTTTGAAATTGCATAGAGTTTGGCGACTGTCCGCCGGCAAGGTGCGTGGCGGGCAGGGTTTCTGAGCATTCAACTCTTGCGGTTGGAGCGTAGCTAAAGGGGCGTCTTCAGGAGGCCTTTATGACCGATCAGACGACCCCGCTCCGTCGCAAAGTGCCGTCCCCCTCAAAGGATGGACCCACCGCGGCCGGCCCGGACCATCCGGTTCCCGACCTCACCCGCAGAGGTGCGCTGACTGCCGGGGCCCTCGGCCTTGCCGCCGGTGCCAGCGTTTTTGCGTCCGCAGCCGCGGCGCAGACCTTGGCGGCACCCGCACCGATGGCGGGCCGAACCGACCCCGACGGCCGCTTTGCCGGCAAGGTGGTCCTTGTCACCGGCGGCACCTATGGGATCGGCCAGACAACGGCCGAGGCCTTTGCGCGGGAAGGCGCACGGGTGGTGTTTTGCGGGCGCAGCACCGACCTTGGCGCGGCGGTGGAAGCTGGCATCACCGAGGCGGGGGGCAAGGCGCTCTTCGTTGCCGCGGACGTGCGCCAGGACGGCGACGTGCGCGCCCTCGTCGACGCGGTTATGGACCGCTATGGCCGGATCGACATTGCCTTCAACAATGCCGGCTACTTCATGGACCTTGCCGACGACAAGAACCCCGACCTTGTGCCAGCGCCCATTGCCCAGACCTCCGACGCCCACTGGCAGACGGTGATGGATACCAATGCCGGCGGTGTCTTCCGGTGTATGCGCGCCGAAATCCCGGTGATGCTGGACCAGGGCGGCGGTGTGATCATCAACAATGCGTCCGTGTCAGGCCACACGGCGTTTCCTGGCATGGGCGGGTATGCGGCCTCCAAACACGCCGTCATCGGGCTGACGAAGGTGGCCGCTGCCGAGGTGGGGGCGCAAAACATCCGCGTGGTGTCCCTGTCGCCCCTTGCGGTGGATACGCCGATGCTGCGGGCAAGCTTTGCCCACTTCGACATCGACTTTGACGTTGCTGCCGAGGCCAACCCGTTCGACCGCATCAACACCACCGATGAGATGGCACGGGTGGTGATGTTCTTGGCCTCTGACGATGCCACCTCCCTCGGCGGCACCGACATTGACGTCACTGGCGGTTGGATCACCCGCTGAGCGCCGATGATGGGCAACGCAATCCTTCAACACACCGGATGGTGAGTGATGACAGTCAAGACAGTGGCGGCCTTCGCCTTGATCGCGATGATGACCACAGCGAACGCGGCTTATGCCGAGGAGGGCTTTGCGTCCGGCGACACCATCACCGCGCAAACGGCGGTGGACGTTGCTGAGATAAAGCGTGTGGCCGATGCCATTGACGCGGCGGTGGATGCGAAGGACTGGCCGGCAGCGCGGTCGCTTTTTGCAGACACCATCAGTGTGGACTTCACCTCGCTCATCGGTGGTGAGCCTGCCACAATCCCAGCCGATGCGCTGATTAACGGCTGGTCCACCAACCTGACGGCGGAAAAGACAAGCTTCCACATGCGCAGCAACCACAGGGTCACCTTCGACGGGCCAGATGCTGCGACCATGGCCTCCCACGGCTACGCCTGGAACCGCATGGAGGCGGGGGCGGCGCCGGAAAATGGCGGCAACCCGCTGTGGGAAGTGTGGGGCAGCTACGAGCATGGCTTTGTGCGCACGCCACAGGGCTGGAAGGTGAACCGCATGTCCCTCACCGTCGCTGCCCAGCGCGGCAACACCTACGTGCGCGACACCGTACCGGCCAACTAGAGCGCGTCACACCCGCATGGAAGCGCCTTGGCTTGCGTGCGGAGGCGAAGGGGGTCAGTCTTCCCGCAAAGAGGATCAGAGCGCGGGACGGGCGATGATGGCAGGCGGCCCCCAACCAACGGACGGTCTTTCCCCGTCGCGGCGCGATGTATTGGCATCGGCCATTGCCGCGGCCGCCCTTGCTGTTGCCGGTGCACCATCGGTTGCAGCAACACAGGTGCGTGTCGACGCCTTCCTTGCCCTTTCCGAGCGCTTGACGGGGCATAG
>JBCDCF010000752.1:0-2181 GCA_039182345.1 Pseudomonadota bacterium | reverse complement strand
GGGGTGCGGGCCCCGCCGACGGGGGCCCGCGCACCGCCTATTTCTGTGCCGGCGGCCCGCACTCCACCCCCCCCACGGTGCCCGAGGGCTCGCGCGCGCTGCCAGGCATCGGCTGCCACGCCATGAGCGAGATCAACGGCAACACCACCGACGGTCAGGTGGCCATGGGCGGCGAGGGTGTGCCCTGGGTGGGCCAGGCACCCTTCAGCCGCGACGGCCACGTCTTCGTCAACATGGGCGACGGCACCTACTACCACTCGGGCATCCTGGCGATCCGCCAGGCGGTGGCGGCGAACGTGCCCGTCACCTACAAGATCCTGTTCAACGATGCTGTGGCGATGACCGGCGGTCAGGTCCACGACGGACCTTTGACGGTGGGCGACATCTCCCGCCAGATGATGGCCGAGGGTGTGGGCAAGGTGGTGGTTGCCACCGAGGAGCCCGAACTTTACGGCGACGCGCGCTCCGTCGCCCCAGGCGTCCCCGTGGTGCACCGCGACGAGTTGATGCCGCTTCAGGACGAATGTGCGCGCTTTGAGGGTGTCTCAGTCATCATCTACGACCAGACCTGTGCTGCCGAAAAAAGGCGGCGCCGCAAGCGCGGGACCTTCAAGGACCCTGATCTGCGCCTCGTCATCAAGCCGCGGGTGTGTGAGGGGTGCGGGGACTGCTCCGTTCAGTCCAACTGCATTTCCGTCGAACCCCTTGCCACGGACTTTGGCGAGAAGCGCACCATCAACCAGTCCACCTGCAACAAGGACTTTTCGTGCGTGAAGGGCTTTTGCCCCTCATTCGCCTACGTGGAAGGGGCCGCGCTGAAGAAGGCCGACACGGTGGCTATGGACTTTGCGCGCCTCGTGGCTGACATCGACGCGCCCAAGGCGGGCGATCTGACGGGCACCCACAATGTGCTGATCACGGGGATTGGCGGGTTCGGCGTCACCACCGTCGGCGCCGTTCTGGCCATGGCCGGCCACATTGACGGGCTCAGCGTCTCCACCCTCGATATGACGGGCCTTGCCCAGAAGAACGGGCCTGTGACGAGCCATGTGCGCTTCGGCCCTTCAGCCGCGGCCATTGAGGGCCCGCGCGTGCCTGCCGCCTCCCTCGACACGTTGATTGCGTCCGACATGCTGGTCGCCTGCAACGCCGATTCCCTCTCCATGGTGGCCGCCGACAGGACGTTGGCTGTGGCCAACACAAAGGTGCAGCCGACGGCCGAGTTCGTGATGAAGCGCGTCCTCTCCTTCAATGAAGAGCGCATGGTGCGCACCTTGAAGGACGGCACCAGCCGCTTCATGCCTGTGGACGCCGCCCACGTTGCCGAAAAGCTGTTCGGCGACCAGATTTTCATGAACATGCTTCTTGTGGGCGTTGCCTTCCAGAACGGCGGACTGCCTCTTTCGGCGGAGGCCGTGGAGCAGGCCATCACGCTGAACGGCGCGGCTGTGGAGCGCAACATTGCCGCCTTCAGGGCGGGGCGCATTCTTGTGGCAAGTCCCGACGCCATTCACGCCGCCGTGGGTGAGCGTGCCAAGACGGCGCCCATGTCGCTGGATGAGCGGCTCGCCTTCTTCACCGAAGAGCTGACCGCCTACCAGAACGCTGCCTATGCCGCCCGCTTCACCGCAGCCATTGGCGACCTGCGGGCCGCCGACGAGGCGCACGGCGATGGCTCCCTGAAGCTGACCCGTGCGGCGGTGGAAAGCCTTTATAAGGCCATGGCCTACAAGGACGAGTACGAGGTGGCCCGGCTCTATACGGCGCCGGCCTACAAGAAGACGCTGCTTGAGACCTTTGAGGATCCCAAGCGCGTGAAGCTGATGTTGGCGCCGCCTTTGTTGTCACGCACCGACCCTGCCACGGGCCGTCCCAAGAAGCGGGCCTTCGGGCCATGGGTCTTCCCAGTGCTTGGCGTTCTTGCCCGTCTGAAGGGCCTGCGCGGGACCTGGGCGGACCCCTTTGGCCGCACTGAAGAGCGCAGGCACGAGCGCGAGATGGTGGCGACGGCCTTTGAGGACATTGCCCTTGCTGCCGATAAGGTCGGAACGGCGCGCTACAGCCTATTGTGCGAGCTTTTGCGCGTGCCTTCCACCGTGCGCGGCTTCGGCCCTGTGAAGGCGCAAAACCGTGAGGAGGCGCTGACACGTCGCAAAGCCCTCCTGACGCAGCTTGAACGCC
>JBCDCF010000751.1:0-2185 GCA_039182345.1 Pseudomonadota bacterium | reverse complement strand
GGCCTCGTCAACCGCCTTGCGCCAGAACACCTTGAGCTTGCTGTGAAGGACCCCGGCGCCCTTGCCGACAAAATCACCCCCGCCGCCTCCGGCGTGTCATGACCCAGGAAGATGGCGCCGGCGTGGGTGATCTTGTCGGCAAGGGCGCCGGGGTCCTTCACGGCAAGCTCAAGGTGTTCTGGCGCAAGGCGGTTGACGAGGCCGGCCGCCTCCTCCAGCGAGGCGACCGTGATGATGGCCCCGTGGTCGCGCCAGCTTGCCTCGGCCACCTGTTGGCGCGGCAGTTCGGTGAGTTGGGCGGCGACCGCCTCGGCAACCCGAATGCCAAGGCCATCATCGGTGGTGATGAGGATGGACTGGGCCGCCTCGTCATGCTCGGCCTGGGCCAGAAGGTCCGCGGCGAGGATATGCGGGTCGGCACTGTCATCGGCGACCACCACAACCTCGGACGGGCCCGCCACCATGTCGATCCCCACCGTGCCGAACACCTGGCGCTTGGCAGAGGCCACATAGGCGTTGCCGGGGCCGACAATCTTGTCCACCGGCGCGATGGTCTCCGTCCCATAGGCTAACGCCGCCACCGCTTGGGCGCCGCCCACACGATACATCTCTTCAATGCCTGCAAGATCGGCCGCGGCAAGGACGATGGGGGCAAGGACGCCCGATGGGGCCGGCACCACCATTGCAATGCGTCCCACACCGGCAACCTTTGCCGGCACAGCGTTCATCAGGACCGAGCTGGGATAGGCCGCCTGGCCGCCTGGCACATAAAGGCCGACGGCATCCAGCGGCGACCAGCGCCAGCCAAGCTCCGCGCCCGTGTCGTCGGTGAAGGTGTGGGGGGCGGGGAGTTGCTCTTGGTGGAAGGCGGCAATGCGGTCGCGCGCGAAGGCCAACGCATCCAGTGCGTCTTGGGGCACCGCCTTTTTGGCGCGCGCCACATCCTCCGGCGACACCCTGATGGGCGTTGCGGCAAGGTCCAGCTTGTCGAAGGTCTTGGTGTAGCGGGCAAGGGCGGCATCGCCCTCACGGCGCACATCGGCAAGGATGGCGGCCGTGCTGGCGCCGACGTCTTCGGACAGCTCCCTCTGGTCGGCGAGGAGGGCGTTGAACGCGTCCTCGAAGCCTTGGTCCTGTGTGTTCAGCCGGCGCATGGCTCAAAGGGTGCCGCGCACGGGGTGTTTTGGGCGCATGGACGCCTCCCACGCACCGCCAAGGTCGGTGAGGCGCACCTCGATGCATTCCACTTCGAGCCGCAGCATCGCATCGCCAGCGCACACGATGTTGATGTGCCCGCCAGGCAGCTCCAAAGGGTCGAACACCACGGTGAGGATGGACAGGACCGCCGTCTTGTCCGTCAGAACGATGCCTGAGGACTGGACGCCGGACACCTTGTCCACGTGAAGGACGGAGCGGCGGCGCTCATAGCCCTTGCGCCTGGCCTTGCGGTCCAGCGTGTTTTCCCAGGCGAACCGGTTCATCGGCATGATGAGCTGGCGCTGTTTGGGCGACCAGATGACCTCGCCCACCTTCAACACAGCGTCCTGCACATGGGCGGACACGATGTTGAGGTCCTTCTCGTCAAGGGCGGCAATCTTCAGCGGCTTTGGCGATGACATAGATGGATGGCGTCCGTCGGTGGTGTCGCCGCGTCTTAGCGAGGATCAGACGGCGGCGCGAGGGATGATTCTCGTGCAAAGGCGGGCCTCAGTGCCCGCGTTGACCACTTAGAGCGCTTTGTCCCGGACCGTAGACGGTCAGAGGCTAAGAATCGCCCCCAAGCCCGATTGCACCACCAAGCAAGGCGCGTTCCGCCCCAATCGCCGGGCGCTGTTCCATCAACCCGTGTGTGACGGGGTGGCTGTCAGGCGGCGATGCGCTCGATCTGTGCGCCGCAGCGGGAGAGCTTTTGCTCAAGCCGCTCGAACCCGCGATCCAGGTGGTAGATGCGGCTCACCGTGGTCTCGCCTTCTGCCGCAAGCCCTGCAATGACGAGGGAGACGGAGGCACGAAGGTCCGTTGCCATCACAGGAGCGCCCGTCAGCGACTGGACGCCCTCCACGGTGGCGGTCTGCCCATCAAGGGTGATCTTGGCGCCGAGCCGTGCCAGCTCCTGCACGTGCATGAAGCGGTTTTCGAAGATGGTTTCTGTGATGCGGCTCGTCCCCTTGCCCGCCGTCATCAG